>JAKPRU010000319.1 GCA_029557025.1 Candidatus Omnitrophota bacterium
AAATCCGAAGCCGGACACTCAGGTTGAGCTGCGTACGCCATCAATCCGGGCGGGAGATCGTTTCCGCCTGGATGATCAGATAATTGCCGCAGCGGAGCCGGGAGTGCTGCGTTTTCTGCTGCAAAGCACAGGCAATCACACATTGCAGCCGGACTAGGATCGTGTCCGAGAATTAGCAGTACATGTTGGTCGCGATTCTTCGCGTTCTTTGCGCCTTGGCGGTTCAGCCGAATTTGCCGCCAAGACGCAAAGAACGCGAAGGAAAACTCAAAGAAGCACCGGCAGATTTTCTCTTTCGGGCAACAAGTGATGCAATTTCCGATACCGTCTGTTGCAGCCGCAGGGTCCGAAGATGTAATATCGGGCCGGCTGTTTAAGTTGAGCGTTAATCAATCGCGCATTTTTGAAAACAAAGACGGATGACCGATGGAACAGGAACCTCGACAGATTAATTTCGCCTTTATCGGTTTCGGCCATGTCGGACGCGCTTTCGCCCGGCTGCTGATCGACCGGAAGAAGTGGCTTCTCAAGGAATACGGCATCGACTGGAAGATCACGGGCATTGCGACCAGGAATCATGGAACAGCCATCGATCACGGCGGATTGCCGATTCGGAAGATACTCGGCTCCTGGAAGCGCCATTCCAACCTCGACAATTTCCACAATGGGCCAACGTGTGATTCTCCGTCCGACTTCATCCGTCAGTGCGGCGCCGATGTGCTCTTTGAAATGAGTGTACTGGATCTCAGCGGAGAGCCGGCTGCGACTTTCATGCGCGAGGCGCTCGGCGCGGGACTGCACGTTATCACCGTCAACAAGGGTCCGGTATCGCTCCAATTCCGCCAGCTCACACGACTGGCCCGACTGCGCGGCGTCCGGTTTCTTTATGAAGGAACAGTGATGGATGGGGCGCCGGTCTTCAATATGCTCCGTCAGACTTTGCCGGGCACGCGAATTCGATCCCTGCGCGGAATTCTCAACAGCACAACCAATTACATTCTCACCCAGATGGAACAGGGGACTTCATTCGAAGAAGCGCTGGAATACACAAGGAACGCGGGGATCGCCGAAGCGGATACCAGCCTGGATCTCGAAGGGTGGGATTCGGCCGCCAAACTATCGATTCTGATTCAAGCCACAATGGGAGGGCGCGTCAAACCAAAGGATATCGAGCGAAGCAGCATCAATGAAGATACCGGCCGGTTCGTTCGCGCGG
>JAKPRU010000322.1 GCA_029557025.1 Candidatus Omnitrophota bacterium
TGCGGCATCCGAATACCGGTGATCTGAAACTTTCCGTTGATGTTTTCCATCTGGAACTGAAATGCGCTGCTCCGCCAGGAGGCAATGTCTCCCGGATACCAGATCATCTCCATAACCGGGGGACCATAGTAAATGCTGTAAACCATCTGCTGGAACCAGAACATGAAGGTGTTGAGTCTTCCGGGTCCGTGATAACTGAACTTAACCCGCCTCTGTCGTTCGGGACCCTTGCTCTGGAATCCGAAATACTCCACGCGTCGATTTCCCGGAGCGGCAATAAGAGCTTTCAGTTTGGTGGTATTCTCCGCACCCTCAAATTCATCCCAATTGAAATCGGTGAGGCTTTGATTCAATATGTTGTCAATATCGTAGACACTCAGATTCCACCCGCGTCCGTCGCCGACTTCCCGGATCGTAACAGTCTGGCTGAACGGGAATCCCGGTTCCGAACCGCTTGTGTTTGGAAAGCCCTGGATGTTCGCATAGACCGTTTGTCCCTCTTCTATCTCCGCGGCAAGCCGGTTGACCTGCGGCAGGAAATAGGTGGTTTCGACTTGGGCCGTCACAATTACCTTGTTGCCCTGGAATGTCACCATTAAGGCATCCTGGGCTGTTCCAACACGCATGGATTTCATGTGGTAGAAATCGAAGAAACCTCCCAGGGAGCTCGAAAGTTTCGCGCGGTTCATTCCCTGGTCGTCGCTGTAACTGGATGCCGTCAGAGCCACAATCGATTTCGTATCTTCGCTTGAGTATGCAAGCATTAAGTCGTTAATCAGGCCGGGGATATCGCGGAGATTGTATGAGGCGGATTCGATGTCAACCACCCGGTCATCCTGCATTCCCGGTTCGTCGCCGAACACAGCAGCATCTTTCGGCATGAGGACCGCCTCATGCGTCGCGGCATAAATGTGCCCGCCGCCATCCGCCAGAAGGTACGCGCGTTCTTTCCCGGCCATCTTTGCCAAACTTCGGAACACAGGCTCATCGGAAATCGGCGGACAATACGGCGGAAGATCGGCTCCCAGCCCGTACATGCGACCGTATGCATCCAGGACGATAATCCCGGAGACACCGCGGCCCGCGATGACCAGCTCCATATCCCGCGCCAGATCCTCTCCGAAACCAAGACTCCGGTTATATCCGCTCGCCGTTCCGCTCCCGTAGATGTCGCCGGCGAAGGTCAGGAAATACATCCCCTCTCCATCCGGTGTCAACTCCATGTCGCGGTAGATATTCACACCGGGAAGTCGGATTGTCGGAGCAAGATTTCTCGGTGGCGCTGTGCCCAGCGCAACAAAATCTCCATCCATGTCCAGGATGAAAATCGTTCCCCGTTCGAAATCCACCTCCAGGTCGCAGGCGGAATTGATGGTCAATCCCGAACTCGGATTGTCGATGGGATTGGACGGGAACACAATCTCCCCATCCGCCGCGACTTTGTCGCTGAAGAGGCCAACATTGCCGACTGCGAACACCCGGCCATCGGTTGCCAGAACAACCGCGCCCGAATAATCGGCGGTGAGCTCCATATCAATGGCGAGTGTTGTGCCGCCCAGAGCGGTAACATCGCTCAATCCGGCCGCTTCACCCAAGTTGAAAATTCGGCCGTCGCTGATCAGCTTGTAATAATCCACCAAGTCGCCGGTCGGACTGATAGGAATACCGCCCGCTCCGGGGGATCCCGTGCTAGCCAGCGCAATCGGGCCATCTGCGTAAATCAACTGCGGATCGCTGATTCCATCGGTGATACTGGCGTAGATATAGTAATCCAGCGCCGGATCAAATCCCGGAATATCCTCGGTCAGGTTCATTTTGTAACGGGTATCCACGCCCTCGGTCAGCCCGGCAACCAGCAGGTATCCGTCGAACCCCTTGTTGTCGGTATCCACATAGAGAGTAATCGTGGCGTCATTATCCGGGTCGACAGCCTCCCAGGATATCTCATACTGTTGGTACTCGTCCGCGTAATTCCGTCCGGCTTTCGGGGACAGAAACCTAAATGTGGGCGGGACATTCGCGCTGCGCACAACAAGAGCGGATGTAACCACCGATCCGGTGCTCTTCCCCGGGAATCGGTCGGAATAGACTTGGTTGCAGTCCGTGAAAGAGAGATACGTAATTGCGCCGGCGCCCATACGGACCTGAAACCGGTCCCCGACCTGTGCCGTCTGTGCAGCCCGAAGAACCACATAGTAGTCATTTCCCCGCAGGACCCCATATTCTTCGTCCGGAATCTGGAGCTGGTATTCGTAAGAAATGTTCTCGTCGTTGGGAATACTGCTCAGCTGAAGGGTCTCATCCGGGTCGGTAATGGTCACCTCCGTCGGTTCCGGAAGGGAATCCGGATCAAATTCCGGCGGCTCGACACTGCCCGGATCCTCCGCTTCCGCTCTCTCTTCGTTGTAGGCTTCCACTTCATCATTCCAGGCATCGATAGCATCCTGAAGAGCTTCGAGGTATGCCACATGCGCGTCCGAAATGGCCGTAACAATCTGGTCAAAATAATCGTACAGCTGGGTTGGCCCTATGCCGGTAGACACGTACCAACCTTTTTGGCTCAAATCGGCTGTGGCATTCCCACCTTCCGGATTGCTCTCGCTGATTCCCTGATCGTTGGCAAGCAGGGGAACCAGGCCCATTCGGTTAAAGATCGTGTACGGATCCGCAAATCGAAGCGCTCGCAAACTGACCGAGTCCTCCGACGGGACAATACCGATCGGTGTCCCATTCTTGCTGAAGATTGTAGCGAGGTTAATTGGTTTCGGGTTTCCTGGGGCGCCGGCAGCGCTGATGATCGCGTCTCGGATCTTCCCGTCGAAACTAACAATCAGTCTCCAGTCGGGAAGGTAAAACTTTCCGTCGCTGGACGCTTGGCTGGGCTGCCACAGGTATGGTAACGCAGCGGCGAGAGGCAAAGTCAAATCAATGGCCGGTGTGTCCTTATCCCCCGGAAGACGGAATTGCCAATTGGGCTGCCGAGTCTCTCCCAAGTTGAGCCAGGACATGCAGTCACGAGCCGACCAAGTAAGATTACCGATTTTCAACACCCGCAAATCGAACATGGCGCGGTACGCCCCGTTGCTGATTGGCACAAGAGGCGAAAATGCCAAGTCTTCCGTAATCTCCACTCCCGCCTCCGTCGGATTGAGGGGATCGGGAACAAACAGACCGTGATTGACCGCCCGCTTATACATGCTTGCCCATGCATTCGGACCACTGATCGGAATCGCTACAGGTCCGTAGTGATCGTCTATCGGCAGAATGAAGTTATCGTAGGGATCGAATACACCATTAATGCCTCTCGGATCCCCATCGCCGCAATCTTCGTCGATCAGACCATCGCCATCATCATCGATCAGATTCGTGATTTCCTCGTCTATCATGCCGTCGCCATCGTTGTCTAACGCGTCTCCGACGGGCGTATCATCATCTTCGTAAAGAATAACCTGATGCTCGGACACCATATTGTTAAGCGAGGAGTCGATCCCTTGGGCGGTTGTAACTCCATTGATAATGCGTGAATTAAAAACCGACTCTCCGGGGGCGGGCAGGAAGTCGACCGTGAGAGTGTCCAGAACGGTACCTTCCGTAAAGAAGACAGCT
>JAKPRU010000361.1 GCA_029557025.1 Candidatus Omnitrophota bacterium
GATCATAATGCCCATGGTCGTCAAAGGTCAGAACAGGAACAGGCAAGCCCAGGAAGAAACCAACACCCAAGCGGACATCGCCTGCATAGCTGGCCTGGGGAAGAAGACCCACCGACAATCCGAGAATTGCCGCAACAACGATGGCCTTAACGTGTTTCATAACCTCACCTCCTTTTTATCTACCTGTGGTTAAATTTGAATATCTTGGGGTTCTTTAATATGAGAAATGTCAAACATCATGCCAACCGGGT
Source organism: Candidatus Omnitrophota bacterium (assembly GCA_029557025.1). Classification (GTDB taxonomy): domain Bacteria; phylum Hinthialibacterota; class Hinthialibacteria; order Hinthialibacterales; family JAKPRU01; genus JAKPRU01. The sequence goes on from JAKPRU010000361.1 coordinate 252, forward strand.
ACTCCCTTATGTATATGTAAATTTATCTTGATAATCCGACATGATCTGTAATTTGCGATCGAGAAAAAACGATCTCCGATGTGTGGCGTCTGAGTACTAAATGATCAGCGGAATACTCCTCGTGGATCAGAAATATACAATTTGATGCCGTTCCGGTGTGTTTGAAGCAGCGTCGGGAGCCGACTCTATTGCGGATGGTTACAACACATCGTCGGCGTAAAAAAAGGGCGCGCCGTGATTTGATCATCAGCGCGACTCGATGCGCACAATGTAACCCTGCGCCACCGGGGACAGATCCGCAGCATTTGCCTCATCCGTGTCGAGGTGCATCTCCAGCTTGTAGTCGGGGTGCACGCGGACCAGGACATCGCCGAAAATGAGCTCCCGCTCTCCCTCGATCCGCACCATAACGGTATCCCGATCCTTCAGCCCGTATTTTTCGGCGTCGTCCGGCGACATGTGGATATGCCGTTGGGCGCAGATCACGCCTTCCGGGATCTCAATCCTTCCCACCGGCCCTTCGAGGATAATGCCGGGCGTGCCGTACAAGTCGCCCGATTCGCGAATAGGGGCATCAATGCCCAGTTTGAACTCCTCGGTCCGGGATATTTCAACCTGTGTTCTGCTGCGCTCCGGACCAATGACGCGCACATCGTCCACCCTGCCGCGCGGTCCGATCAGGTTCACGGTTTCCTGGGAGGCGTACTGACTGTCGATGTGAAGACGGGTTTTTTGCGTCAGCACATATCCCGGCCCGAAAAGGGCCTCCACGTCTTTCTTGCTCAGGTGGACATGCCGCGAGGAGACGGATACGCGGATGGGCCGTTTGTCCACAGACATGATATCGCAACGGATTGAGCGCTTGTAATCCAGAGCATGGGCGCACTGGCGGGCGATCATCAGTTCCTCGTCCGTGGCGATCACAAGCATATGTACACTGGTGAAACGGGCGCCAATATCGCACACCGGCGAGGCTTCACTCACCACACAGCGATCGTTCCGAACATGATCCACAGCAAAACCCAGCTTTTCAAGCCCCTGAACGGAGCGGGCGCGGATACCCCGGCTGTTCTCACCGATGCCGCCCGTAAAAATGAGCACA
>JAKPRU010000363.1 GCA_029557025.1 Candidatus Omnitrophota bacterium
CCGAAGAAGATCCGTCGTTTTTCCCGGTGCCGTGGATTCCCTCCCTCGAAGATCTCATTGATCGCCAGGGACTCCACGAGACACATCTGCACCTGAACGGATCAACCATGGCCGAAGTCGTTTGGCTCCGGGGTCTCCGGGACCCCGAGGAGGTGCTTCGCAATTTTGCCCAAAGCTACAAAGAAAACGAAGGAGTAAAGGAACTGACTCTTTTGGCTTTTCCCGATTCTTCCGAGGACTCCTTTCTTGAGGAATTTCGCCAAAGGATCCTCAGGGCGAGGAACGCCCGGAGCATCCTCCGGCAATTTGCGTGCAGGAAAGAGGCGCTGGAGGCGCCTTGCACTCGTTCCCCTTGCGCGACAAGCGCTCCTGGAACATGCGGTTCGGCTGTGAACTGTCCGAAAGCGGGGGCCAAAGGGTGTTGTGGCAGCTCCTCCCTGAGAAATTTTCTCACTAGAGAACTGCCGTGTGCGGAGTGGCAGACCGAGACAACGGACGGGGAATCGTTGTTGCGTGCGGAGACTCTGTGGCAGACTCAGCTGATGATTGCGATGGGAAAAAAACCGTGGGAGTTCCTCGACAGGATATATCTGCTGTATTTGATTACTAAAAATCGATTTATGCAGCTTTTGGTTCAAAGAGACGACATGTACGGGTTTGAGGAATTCCAGAAGGTTACCGGAACGGATCTGCGTACTCCTGTCGAGAAAGACTATCGCGACCGGTTTGTCCAGTTCCACGGGGGGAGTTTCAGCAGAAGCGATGTGGTCTGGTTCGAGGGTCGGTTTGCGCCAAAAAAAACACCAAAGATGAACGAGGAATTGCTTCAGAAAATCCTGATGGGATACATCGAATACCTCAGCGCTCATCAGGAACGGGACGGAAAAAGTATGGATCTGTCCAAAGTGTTGGATACCTTGAAATCTTCCGATGGTTCGGACCGGACCAGACCGCTGCGATTGGCCCTCGTAGCGCACTTCATAAAAAAGAAAGACAACGCAAGGGGCCCTGTGGATGGGGTCTACCCTTTTCAGGAACTGCGCGAGGAATGCCGACAGCAGGGATCGGCTCTGCTGGAAACCTTCCGGCGGTATCCGCAGCTCCGGGAGTGGGTGCGGGGGGTCGATGCTGCGGCGAACGAGCTGGATACCCCCCCCGAAGTCTTTGCACCGCTCTTCCGTTTTTGCCGACGCATCGGTATTGAGCACGCTACCTACCACGTGGGTGAAGACTTCCTCCACCTTGTCGGAGGCATCCGCCAGGTAGAGGATGCGGTGCGCTTCCTCCAGCTGGGCTCCGGGGATCGCATCGGCCACGCCACGGCGTTGGGGATTGATCCTCGGATCTGGATGGACACTATGCCGTCGGATATTCGGCTTCCCAAAGGGGAATGGATGCTCGATCTTCTGTCGGTGTGGCGGTTGTTGCGTCACGGCGAACACGGGGCCATGGCGGAACGGGCGGCCTCCGAAGCCTGCGCCCTGGCCATCGACATTTTTCAGGAAACCATGACGATAGAATTCTTGGATGCGGTTATGGAGTTGAGAAGATTGTGTCCGAAGCTTGTGACGGAGGCGCTGGACGATCCGCTGTGGACGTGGGAGAAACGCGCCTTGGCGTGCGACGAATGGCTTGAGGAGGCTCGGCTGGTGGCTCAGAAGCGGGAAATGGCCGGGGGTTTGCTGCGGTACCTGAAGCGGTGGTGGTGCGAAGCAGAGATCCGCAAACGGGCAAGGGAACATATGCCGATTCGCGAGGGCTATTTGCCGTTCCCGACGTTGGTGGCCTTCCAGCAGGCCATGCTTCAGGTGCTCCACGAGAAGGGAATCGTGATCGAAACACTGCCCACGAGCAATGTGCGGATCAGCCAGTACCGCAGTATCCGAGAGCACCACATATTTCGATGGCTCGGAGTGCCCGGCGCGGTGAAGGCCGGGGATCCTCCAGTGGCCGTGTCCCTTGGTACCGACGATCCGGGAATTTTTGCCACAAGCTTGAAAGCGGAGATGTACCATCTCTATGTCACGCTCAAACAGGATTTCGGTTTGGGAGATTGTGAGGCCGTGCAGTACCTCGAGAAGATCAACGATCGGGGGAGAATCTACCGTTTCCATGCCCGATTGTGTCCGTGAGGCCGTATTTCACGTGCTGCTTTCCAAAAAGTGAACAGTTTGCAGGAGTCCCCAAAACATCCGTTCCGCCTTCGGGTCAGGATGCGTGGACATTTGCAGTGGAAGAAACTATTTGGTAGTTTTGGAAATCTTTGCGGTAGACTTTGTGTGTGTTTTTTGATTTTATTT
>JAKPRU010000479.1 GCA_029557025.1 Candidatus Omnitrophota bacterium
CATACGTTCCCGCCCCGGTGTCGATCATACCGACGTAAATTATCTCCTCTACGGTCGGAGTGCGGGCGACCGGAGGAGGCAGCAATTCTGCGCTTACACGCTTCCGATTGGGATTAAAGATATTTCGACGGATAATTAACTGAAAAGACTCGTATTTCTGCACCGAATGGTTGTCCTTCGGTTCGGCTGTATCCTGGCAGACGCCGTGCCCCCCAAGAACTACCACTACACACATCATACGAACCAACGCGGCAATCGGGCCTCTTGATATTCCCCTGTTCATGATAGGTCCTCCTTCTTCACAAATTGGACACCGCTGAATGTCACATCGATAGCCAGCGATTGACCGCCGTCGTCCCGACTGGTGATTGCAACATTCTCAATTTTGAGGCAGAGCGGATCGATCTCCAGTTCGTAAAGAAATCGGCTGACTTCAGAAATTCCTCCCTGAGCGGACGCACGACACTCGAGAGTATTGTAATGTTCCTCGTGGTTTTTCCATAATTGTTTCAAAGAAACCAGATTAATCCGGCTGGCGGTCACCCAGCGGTCAACAGATTTGAGGACCTGATTTTCCGCCTGTGACGCATCCTCCGACAGCGCGTCGTGTTGCATTTCTTGCCAACGTTCTCGGATTTCGCGCTCCCGGGTGAGTAGTAAATGCCCCCGGCTGAGTGTTTTGTTAAGGCGTGTTATCTCTTCTGCGCGGTATTTCCAAAAGTGGAGACACGGAGTTACAATGAGTCGGTCACCCGCCAGGCCGGCGAGACAGAGAATGGCGACAACAAGAAGTAATCGTTCGCGATTGCGGGTGGCCATACTGTCATTCTCCCGTCCAATATAAAGTTAATCGGAATTGCGTCGGGCTTCTGCCCTGAACTTGCTGGACTTGTAACTGCGTGACCCGTCTGTCCTGATTGAGGCGATCAAGAACCTTCAGCAATTCCGCGCTGCCATTTGCATAGCCCTCGCACGAAATAGCCGAGCCGTCTTTAATTTCAACGGCTTTTGCCCATACAACGCCTTCTTCAGGAAATGCCTCCGTAAGAGTCAGAATTGCGTTCAAGGTCGGGATGCTGTCGCCGAACCAGGGCCTGAACAAACGGACCTTATCCTGTAACGCTTCGATTTCGGAGACCGGAGTCTTCATGGCGCTCCATTCGGACTCTAGTTGTGCGAGTTGCATCTGTTGCCACAGGAAGGCAAGCATCGCCACAAAAACGACTACCGCGCCGATTCCACCAAAGAAGAGATTGCCACGCGATGAAATTCTGGAAACAATGCGCTGGAACGAACCTGTCTTTGGCGGAAGAAATTCAAACAAGCGGTTCTGGCCGTTCAGGATACGCGATAATGTAACAAATAGAGGCAGGACTCCGGGGGCATTGCTGCCGACGCCATCGGACGTCATGTCGATCCTTGCGGCTGGAATGAATGGTCGTATCCGGTCCACGAGCGCGGACTGGAAACGGGACCGCCAGGGTTCAACCCCCTGTATAAGGATTGTGCGGATTGATTCACGGATCGGAGACGGTAGTTCACTCAATGTGAGGCGTATTTCGCGCAACACGGCATCATCCGGATCGCTGGTGTGCTGATCCCCATCGCTGTCCCCCGACGCCAGCCATCGCAGCGTGACGACTCCCCCGCCGCCGACCACCGTGACATCTATGCCCGCCTCGCGTTGTTGTACGCACAGGAGTCCTCCGTCCTGAGGTACCGTATCCGGAACTGGAACTCCAACGGTAATACTAATCGGCCGTAGTCCAGCTACGTTGCACGCCGCCTCGAGTGCGCGAATGTAGGTCAATGGAATTGCCAGGATCGTAACATAGCGCTTCCCATCAGAGGCGGTAAATGTGGAGACCGATATCGAGAGATCCCCCAGAGAAAACGGGAATTCCCGCTCTGCATGGAGATGGATAAAGCTCCGTTGATCGTCGCTCCCCAGGTCCGGTAATTCCATGCGGTGCTTAAGTAGCCATTTCAATGGAAGGCATATTACGCAACGTGTTTCACGGATCCCCGCCTGCTGTAATGTGTTGCGGATCTCCTGACCGAGAAGTTCGGGCGTTGCGGCCAATGGGTCAAGGACCAAAGGAACCTGTATCTGCTTCTTTATCTGTGTGCCATCGCCGGTGCGTGACACGAGAGCGGCCCGCAGACATTGGTCGCCGAACTCGATCCCCAAAAGAGTCTTATAGGCTACTTTCCGCTGCGCAGTCATTTCGTTGACGCCCTCCATTCCGACAATTGAGAGCGGATTTCCCTTCCCAATGCCCATCCCAGATCGGTCCTGTCGCGCCGGTAAACCACCTTTGCTTGCCCATCACCGATATCGAGCGCATAATAGATTCGTCGGTAGCCCCTCCCGTTTTGCCCCACGGCGGCCACGTCTGCACTGAATTGGTAGGTATGAGTAGTCAAATAGGGGCCGGCCTGTATAGCGGCGTCCTCGTCCAATACCTGTGCTACCCAGGCGACGGAATCCAGATTCTTGGGGTGCCCCAGGCGGTAGGCGACGAGGGCGGAGGCATAGGACGAACCGATTCCCGGTATGCAGGTCAGAACCTCCTCGCAAGCGGTATTGACGTTGACTGGGACGATCTCCGCTTCCATATCTGACCCGGCGCCGGATTCTGATTCGGAATCCCCACTTGAAATGGTAAGAGAATCGGCAAGTTTATCAAATTCATCCGGCGTCATCTTGCTGCGGATATAGAACTCAAGGATGCTTCGGAACTCCGCCCCCGCGCCGAGTTGTGACACAATATCATTTGCGCGATTCTCACCAAGGGTCTCCCTCAGTAGACTACGCAGGTTCTCTTGATCTTTACTATTCACATCGACGAGGGACCCGCCGTCCGCGGTTTCGGCAGGTTGGCTATTTCGACTATAAACGGTGAGGTATTCCACTATTCCGGGATCCAATTCCCCGTCCTGATTGTCACTCGGCAGCGATGCCTCACCGTCATTCTCGTTCGGGTCCAGAACGCCGTTGAGGTTCGTGTCCTCGCCGAATAATATCTCATCGTTCGCGCCATAAACCATCTTCAATTCGAGTACGGTTTCGAACGGGCCGTTTTTACACCGGTAGGCTGGTTTTCGAAGAGTATAGGTTTCCGCCTCAGCGCCGTTTTCGGAAACCTGGCTGTCTGTGTCACGCCAGTCTACTATTGCCGCCGCGAATTCCGGAGTCATTCTGGGGAGATTTGCCAGCATTTCGGCTGTAGCCGTATTCAGGTTCAGTTTTGAGCATTCGTCTACCATGCTGAATATGGGCATTGTGCCCGGCCGTGCATTGGGATCACGGCCCAGCAGCCAGAAGAGTGCATCCCCCAGAAACACAGCCTCCGCTTTATATTCGGCATCGTCTACATCCGGCATGGCCCCGGATGTTTCGAGATTCTCAAGCGTGTAACACACATAACGGATTGCACTTTCCGCGGCCTGCTCTGCCTGAATCCCGGCAACGGTGGAATCTGCTGAACGGTACTCGAGTGCAACGATTTGCCCGAAGACCAAAACGAGCGCGACCAGACCGGCGCACATCCACAGGACGACGATCAGTACCGCCGCCTCCCTGTAGCCGAGGTCTGGTGTTTGATATCGGAGATAGCATGGGCTAGTCATCTGCCTTCACCTCCGGTTTGATCCGTGCCTTGCGAGCGAGTACCCGTTGCCGCGTCTGCCTGCGGGTTTTGCCCGGAGGGAGCTGCCCCGCCGGCATTATTGCTTTCCTCCGTCTCCGTTGACACCGCTTGTGACACAACAGAAACGGTAAATTGAATTGTCGATTGGACTGGTCCGCTGGACGGTTCTGTACTCGCGGAATTGTCGGGGACGATCGTGACACGGATCGCCGTGGGAAGCGGCGGATCTTCCGCGGAGGAATCCCAGGCGGTTCGCCAGGAATTCCCGTCATAGTACTCGAAAGTCAGCGTACCGATACCCTCTAAAAGAGGCTCGTATTCCGGTTCCTCCTGTACCGTGGACAACAGATTGCGCGTGACTCCGCGCAGAAGGTAAAGCCCCTTTTTGGCACCGGGCCAATTTAGAGAAGAAAGAATATATTCGATTTGTTGAATATCCCCCCAAGGATCGCCTTCCGTTAAGGTTCCTGATGTGGAGAATAGAGTCAATTGAGCACGGGACTGTAAAGTCCCGCTCGCCTGCCCGCCAATCATGTCACCGATCAGAAGGCCATTGGGCGCGGCGGCATTGGCTAAGTCACGTTTCATCATTCCGATCGCATATTGCCGGGACAACTGGTTAGCCTCCGCCTCATAGGCACGATCGCGCAGGTGAATTGCATTAGAAAACATTGCGTTAATGGCAAGGACAAGGATAGCCCCGATGGCTGTTGCGACCAGCAACTCAAGCAGGGTTACACCGTGGCGAGAACCGCAGGAATGGGCACCATCACAAATCATGATGACACCTCCGCCACCACCAGCGTACTCAAGCGAACATTCTGCTCCCGGCCCTGTACCGGGAAATACACAATCAGGGTCAAGAGATAGAGGTTGTTCTCACTCCAGGGTTCCTTAAGCAATACCCACCGATAATCCACCCACTCCGGTCCGAAATTACCCTTTGCCGATGAGTACTGCCACTGCTGCGTTACAGATAGCTCGTTCAAATACTGCTCGGCCAGACGAACGGCTATCGCTTGGCGTTCGGCCAATACGGAGACACGGTTGGCGATGTGGATGCCTTTCAACGTGACGGGTATCACCGTCGCAACGAGAACCATAGCCGCAAGAACCTCCGGGAAGGTGAACGCGACTGCCCGGGATAACGCCGAGTTAGAGGCGGAGGCGCGCAGATTGTTGTTACGAAATACCGCGTTCATTCTGTGCCTCCTGTTCGGTAAGGACCAACCATTCAT
>JAKPRU010000480.1 GCA_029557025.1 Candidatus Omnitrophota bacterium
CGGGGAATACCGCCGGTTTCTCCGGCCGGCCGGAAAGAACGTCGCAACCCTTGCTGTACGCCAGTTTGTCCCCGAACCGTTCAGAAAACTCGTCCCGGAGTGTACGCAACTCGGTTTTACGTTCCTTTCTCTCGCTCAATACCAGATGTACCGGGAAGGAATATCCGCCGAGCATGCCGTAGGGATTGTCCGCAAGGGGACCGAGCAGGGCGATTTTTCCCGGTTCGTTCAACGGAAGGATCCCGTCATTCTTCAAAAGGACAATTGACCTGACTGCGGCCTTGTATGCAAGTTCGTCATGCTTGCCAAGATCGGGCAGAATGCTGTCCTCGTCCACATAGGGATTCTCGAAAAGGCCGAGACGGGATTTCCAGAGCAAATGACGGTACACTGACTGGTCGACAACGGCCATGTCGAGAATACCGCGATCCAGAGCCTGTTTGAGGCCTTCACGGTATGCGGTATCGCCGGGAAGTTCAACATCCACACCGGCGGTGAGAGCCGCTGCGGCGGCTGAGGCCATATCGGGCTGGGTCCGGTGCTCCCAGAAAAGCTGGGAAATTCCTTCATAATCGGAAACAATGATACCGTCAAAGCCCCATTGCTCCCGGAGCACCGTTTGCAGGTAGTGAACACTCTGGTGCATGGGTTCTCCGTCCAGGTCATGGTAAGCAGGCATGAGTGAATGCGCCTTCGCCAGTTTTACCGCCATTTCGAATGGCAGGAGAAAGGTGTCCTGCAATTCGTGCGGTCCTATCCGCACCGGCGCATGGTTGCGGGCGCCTTCGCTGAAGGAATGTCCCACGAAATGTTTCAGGGTTGCGAGAACGGGGCGGGACGGATCCTGCAAGCCGCGCACATAGGCACAGGCCATGACTCCGCACAGGTACGGATCCTCTCCGAAGCATTCTTCGTTCCGCCCCCAGCGGGCGTCGCGGTTTACATCGAGCACGGGGGAAAGACCATGACGGGATCCCACCGAATACAGCTCGTCGCCAATGGCTTTGGCGATTTTTTCCATGAGATCGGGGTCCCACATGGAACCGTTGTTGATATTTGCGGGGAAGAGCGTTGCGCCCTGGGCCATGAGACCGGCGAGACACTCTTCGTGTGGAAGTGCCGGTATGCCGAGACGTGTCTCGGTAACCAGAAATTTCTGGAGTTTGTTCAGTGACCGTATTCCGTCGAGCGGACTGACCGGCTGGCTTCCCAGGGGACGGGACAGCTGACCAATACCGTGCTTCATGGCGGTAAACGGATCTTCGCTGTCAGCACCCAGGATGAACCCCTTATTTGTTCTGAGTTCCAACTCGCCGTTTTCCTGTATGATTATCCACAATGCGCACAGCTGCGCGATCTTCTCGTCTATCGTCATTTGGGCGAGCAATTCACGTGCCCGGTTTTCATGGTTTTCCATTTAAAGCTCCTTGTGTTGTGTTGTTTACAGTAAACCTTTCTTGAGTGCGTTGGCTGTTCGTGAT
>JAKPRU010000395.1 GCA_029557025.1 Candidatus Omnitrophota bacterium
TCCTGGGAACCGCGCATATCTGGGACCTTCTGGGTGATCTGACCCTCGATGTACGGGTCAATTCGAATGACCTGTATCGTTTCGCATTGAAGTGGGGACCCCATGTTCCGAAAGAAACCGCCGCCGATTTCAACGTGGACGGTTATGTGAACGGAGCGGATATTCGGGTCCTGCGAGAGGTATTTCGGTCGAATCTGGCGGACCGCCAACCGATGACCTTCTCATCCGCCCTGCTCAGCAAAACCGTTGGGCAGGTTTCCGGCGGCAAGAGATTGCAGATTATCGACGAGAAACCCGCCCGTATCCTGGACTGCAAACCCCGTCGAAGCGCAGCGCGGCAGGCAACGGCGGAGTTGTCGAAGTCGGCCATGGAGGAGTTCTCTGAGAGTAATGTATTGGAAACCGCGCAGATTGTGCGTTCGCCACAACCTGCATTAACACGCGGGATGGAGACAAAACCGCTTCCTCGTCAGAGCAGCACGGGTCTTCATCAACCTCGAATTTCGGAGCCAAAAGGCTTATTCTTCTTTAATGGGAAATGGAGGTAACCGTCATGAACCACAAATTCATTCTCCCAGCTATTGTTGCAATCCTTTTTTGGGGAACCGGATGCGCAACGGGTCCGAGCACAGTCAGTCTCGGCAGCCTGTTGGCCCAGCAATGGATTCCAGCTGGATCACAAGCCTTGGCGGAAACCCAAGCCCCGGCAACCGGCCCCGCCCCCGGCGATACGGTTGTCGAGCGGGTGGTCCAGGAAGTTCCCGTGGAACGAGTTGTGAAAGAGACCGTGATTCGGGAGGTTCCGGTCGAACGAGTAATTCGCGAGGAAGTGGTCGTCGATTCCTACCCGGACCAGGTGTATGTTTTGGGTGAGTGGTATCCACGGGCGGATATTGTTGTGACTCATGTGCACGGTCCCGGCTGCGGTCATTATTTTCACCATGGACATTGGTACAATGACCCGGATCTGATTATCATCGGCGCGTACACGCCATCCTGCCGGTATGTTTATTACGGCGGACTGTGGTATCCATACACGGATATCTTTATTCCGTGGCGCTACCATCATTACAGCTTCGCCTTCGGGTATGTCGGCGGATTTCCCTGGACTTGGTATTACTACCATCACCATCACCACCACCATGACCATCACGACTATCATGACGACCACCACGGTGGTCCTCCCCAACCTCCCGACAACCATGGAGGCGGTGGTGGCCCGGTTGACGGGCGACGCCCGAAACTCGACTTTGCGGCGGGTGAGCGCACGGTCGGCCCGGACCGGATGGACCGACGCGAACGGCCCCTGCTGGTCAGCAATGAGACGCCCGGAGAGCCGGTAACCCGCACACCCCAGTCCAGCCTGATGCCGGACCGCCAAACGAATCTGCTTCAAAACTCACACCCCGAGAGTAGCGTTGCGCTCAACTCGACCCCGCGAACCAAAACCCTTGCCTCGCCAGGCGAGGAGACCCGGGCGCTGAAAGATGTGCGCACAACCAGTGCCACAAAAGACAGCCGCGCGGTTACCGGAGCGGCTGTACAAGGCAGGGAAACCAAACCTGTTCGCGCCGGCAATGTGGATACCGGCAAGGTGCGATCCTCGGTTACGGCTTATGATCGCTTTCTGGACCAGGCTAAGACCAATCGGGCGGAATCTGCACCGGCCACCGTTCGTACACCGGCCCGCACAACCTCTCTGCAGGCTCCCGCGACGGACGGGACAGCACAAACCACTCGGTCAACCTCCCCAGTGAAACCCGATCGGACCGGCGTGTCCCAGACCTCCGCCCGTGGATCCGGCGTGGTTGAAGTGAACCGAAGCCCACGCGAAAGCCGGAGCACAACAACTTACGTCGGTCCGCGTACGTCTACGCAAACGGAATCCACGGTCCGAACCGGCCGGCCTACTCTGGACACCCGCACAGATTTGAGAACAACGACGGTCTCTCCGCGTACCGAAACTCGCGGAACAGTGGTTACTCCCTCAAGGAGCTCCACGACGGTCCAGCGACCGGAATCCGCGCGGACAACCGTTCTTCCTCGAACCGGTACGGTGACACCGCAGACACGCACAACCGTCGTTCCTCCATCCGGCAGTTTCCAGGAACGCACGGATGTGGGTATCCCGTCCTCGTCGCTTTCACGAACAATTACGGTTCCCCGCACCACAAGCGAATCGAGAACGGTGCGAACCATTACCAGTCCTCCATCAATCCCGAGCCGGTCTTCGAGTCCATCCACCTATCGGGCGATTTCTCCCAGCAGTTCGTTCCGTTCCGAGCCGTCTCGCAGTGCTGCACCGTCCTTCTCTCCGAGCCGGTCCTACAGCGCGCCATCACTCTCTCCGAGCCGATCCTACAGCGCGCCGTCTGTTCAAAGTGGGAGATCGTCATCTTTCAGCGCTCCTTCCCGCTCGATGAGCGCACCCAGTTTCGGAGGACATTCGGCGCCGTCGGCACGTTCCGGCCGGTAGTTGGTAGTTGACATGTCACAAGGTGGGCTTTCTCAACCGAGGAAGCCCATCTTTTTTATTGTGGATTGCGGATTGAAACATGGGGTGGGGTGAATCACGAAAGCACGAAAAAGATACGGAAACACGAAAAAGAGAGGAAGAAGGAGGCATGAATTAGTCGGTAGTTCCGACGAATTTTTCATGGGATCGGTTACGTACAGTCAGGATTATGAGCGGGTCAGGCGACGTTCAGGATTTTTTTGAAGTACTCCATGGTGAGTCGGAGTCCTTCCTCGACGGGGATTTTCGGTTCCCAATTCAGAATCCGACGGGCCTTGGAGATATCCGGCTGGCGGACCTTGGGATCATCCTCGGGGAGTTCCTTGTAGATAATCTCAGAGCGGCTTCCGGTGATTTCTTTCACAAGTTCGG
>JAKPRU010000420.1 GCA_029557025.1 Candidatus Omnitrophota bacterium
GAATCCCACGTGGACGGCGATAGGATCGAACAGGGTATTTACCCGGCTTCGTGTCCGGTCGATCAGCTGGTCCGGGATTACCAGGTGCAGCGGGGCCATCTCCATCCGCAGGCTGCCGACGGCGTTCAGCGCGATAATCCATTCCACCCCCAACGTTTTCAGGGCGTAGATATTCGCCGCATAAGGCACATTGCTTGGACTGAGCCGATGGGTTCTTCCGTGACGCGGCAGAAAGGCCAGTTCTCTTTCCCCGTAAGTTCCGATTCGAATCGAATCCGAAGGCTTTCCATAAGGCGTGTCGGGATAGACTTCCTCCCGGTACTCCACGCCCTCGAAATCATACACTCCCGAACCACCGATTACGCCGATTCTCGCTGTCATGCAATCCGATCCGCCTTTCTGTAAAATCCGCCGGGCAATGGCGAAAAACTAAAAATATGCTAGGCTTATCTGTCCGTCAAGGTATTCTCATCCGCAGCGGCAAACCGGCAATGCCGGTGATTGGGTAAAGGTAGCTGCCAGGCAGAGACGCCTGGCCTACTGGGTAGGGTAGCTGCCAGGCAGAGACGCCTGGCCTACTGGTGGGACAGGCGTCCCTGCCTGGCGACGGGCGAATTTTATTAGGAGACAGAGACAATATGATTCGAAGTATGACCGGGTACGCTGGAGTCCACCAGGATATCAACTCCGGCCACTATCATTTTGAAATCAAATCCCTCAACCATCGCGGTTTTGATATCCATTATCACTCTTCCCGCTCTCTTTCCATGCTGGAGGTTCCTGTGCGGGAGCTCGTGCAGAAGAAGATTTCCCGTGGGCGAATCGAGATATTTCTGAAAGCGGATACACAGAGGAACGGCGATATGGCCGTGCAGGCGAATCCCGACCTGGCCCTGCGGTATTTGGACTGCATCACTTCGCTGCAGCAGCAATTGCCGGACTTGGGTACGGTACACCTGGAGTTTCTTCTGAACCTTCCGGGCGTCTTTGAGATTGATGAACAGGTGATCTCGGCGGATGATGCCTGGGAAACGTTGCACGACGTAGTGGAAACGGGACTTGCCGGGCTGATGGAGATGAAGATTCGCGAAGGGGCGAACCTGGAGAAGGAACTGCTGCAGGGAATCGAACAGGTCGAGACCCTCACCCGTGAAATCCTGGGCTGTCGGGAGCAGGTTCTCAATGAATACCGTCAGAAGATATCGGATCGCATCAAGGAATGGCTGGACCGGGTCGAGCTGGATGAAAGCCGCATGATCCAGGAGCTTGCGTTTTACGCGGATCGGTCCGACATTCAGGAGGAATGTGTGCGTCTTTTGAGTCATGTCGGCCAGTTTCACGCCCTCCTGGATGAGAATTCAGCCGATACGGAGAACTACGCCGCGGTCGGACGACGAATGGATTTCCTGTGCCAGGAGATGTTCCGCGAGGCGAATACGGCGGGCGCAAAAAGTTCATCGATTGAAGTGGTCGAACGGGTGCTGCATCTGAAGGGACTGATTGACCGTTTGCGCGAGCAGGTTCAAAATGTGGAGTAGATGAGGTAGCAAATGAAAGACTGGTTCACGGATAAAGACGGGACAATCGTGCTGCGAACCCGGTCTCCAAGGGCGAAGTGGTTTCTCTATGCGCTCCTGGGGATCGTGATTCTGATTGTGATCGTTTCCGGTCGGCCGTGGTTTACAGTCGGAACCGAAGAGCAGGGATTAGTTCTTCGATTCGGTCGGTATGTCCGATCCGCCGGTCCGGGCATTCATTTCCGGTGGCCGTGGCCCATCGAGACGGTCGAGTTGGAGCGGGTCACGGAAATCAAGCGCATCGAACTGGGATACCGATCGATACAGTCGGATCTTCACACAGAGACCCGGCAAGTGCCCGGCGAACAGGTCATGCTGACCGGCGATCAGAACGTCGTGCTGATCGGGCTGGCGGTGCAATACAGGGTCTCGGATGCTTTCCGGTACCGGTTCGATGTTCGCAACCCGGACTCGACGTTGAAGAATCTGGCGGAAGCCGCCACACGTCAGGTGGTGGGGGATTACGAAATCGACGCGCCACTCACTCGCGATAAAGCGGCTATCGAGACGGAAATCTTCCAGAAACTCCAGGAGTTGGCCGATCTCTATGGTCTTGGTGTAGCCATTATAGCTGTTCAGTTGCAGGATGTGTCTCCGCCGGCGGCGGTTGCCGGTTCGTTCCGAGAGGTGGAGAACGCACGCCAGTCCTTCGAGCGGTATATCAACGAAGCCGAGGGATACAAGAACAGCGAACTGGCCAAGGTCGAGGGAACCGTTGCAAAAACCCTCAACGACGCCGAGGCAAAAAAGGAGCAGCGGATCATTGAGGCCAAAGGAGAGGTGGAGAAATTCGACCGGATTTTGCGCGAATACCAGGCGGCCAAAGAAGTGACCAAGACCCGCCTGTATCTCGAAACCATGGAGGAAATCCTGCCCGGAAAAGAAAAAATCATCCTCGGCGCAGATCAGGATATCTTTAAACTCCTGAATCTCCAGGAACTGAAAGGAGCGGGAACGCGCAGCCCGTTCTCCGAGCCGCAGCCGATCAATCAACCTGCAGGAACCGAACAGAGGTGATGTTATGAGCCAGGTTCAGAAAATAACTCTCCTTGTCGGCGCGGCGATTGTCGCAATCCTTATCGGCAGCTGTCTGTTCATCGTCACCGAACGAGACCAGATTGTGATCACACAATGGGGCCGACCGGTCCGGGTGATTTCCGGGGCGCGCGATGAGGAAGAAAGGCAGGCGATCCGCAAAGAAATTGAGGAAATGAATCGACAGTCCGGCTTGGACGTGGATGTCCGTTTCGGGGCGGGACTCGCTTTCAAAATTCCGTTTCTACAACAGGCAACCCGTTTCGACAATCGACTGCTCGAATATGAATCCGATCCACGGCCCATCACGACCGGCGATAAGCGGACCCTGATTGTGGATAACTTCGCGCGGTGGCGTATCACAAACCCTTTGCGGTTTATGCAGAATGTCCGCACCGAGCAGGAAGCCCAAACTCGCCTGGATGACATTATTTATTCCGTAATTCGCAGAGAGCTGGGCCGACGGGACTACCAGGCGATCATTCGAACCTCCAACCGGATTTTGGAACGTGAACTGGAAGTCCCGCTCAGCGACACGGTGACCCCTATTGAAGGCGGTCGGGAAGAGATTATGAAAGAAGTCACTCGGCAATGTCAGCCGCTTGCGCGTCAGTTCGGCGTCCTGGTGATCGATGTCCGCATACAGCGCGTGGAGTTGCCGGAAGAGAATATCCAGAAAATCTATGACCGAATGCAGTCTGAGCGTCAGCGGATCGCCATGAAATACGAGGAGCAGGGAAAGGCCGAACAAACCAAAATTAAAGCGGAAACCGATAAGCAGGTCCGAATCATGCAGGCCGATGCCTATCGCAAAGCGCGCGTCATGGAGGGAGAAGGGGAAGCGGAGGCTCTGAAAATCTATGCCCGGGGATTTATCGAAACCGACCCGGAGACAAAAGAAACACGCCAGATTCTCGGCTACCAGAGCGATCCGGAATTCTATGAGTTTCTCCGTTCTCTCGAAGCGCTGAAAAAGGCCGCCGATGAGCAGACCACTTTTGTTCTGACTACCCGGAATCACCTGTTCAGTCGGATGGAGTCGTTTGAATGAATTGTACGGGATTCTCCTTACCGCAACCCTCTCCCGGAGGTAGAGGGAGAAGAGGATGTTTCCCTG
>JAKPRU010000425.1 GCA_029557025.1 Candidatus Omnitrophota bacterium
GGCGGCAGAAACCCGGCCAGGAAGTATGCCATTCCCCGCCCTTTCCATTGGAACAAGACACCAACAGCGATCACGGCAAACGCAGCAAGGTTGATCAGGCGACACCCCACGGCAAGCCCTGCGGCAAAACCGGCGAGGAGGAGGAGAGCATTCAACCCCCTCTGTATCTCCCCCAATCCTGGGGGAGAGTCGGACGCGCGGACCAGGGCATAAAGGGCAACCATCCACAAAAAGCAACTGGGGCCATGTTGCCAGAGAGCCTGGCTGGAAACCGGCCAGGAGGCTGTCCCAAAAGCATAGGCTACGGAAATTACCATCGCACCTACCGGAGTGGTGAGTCGGCGAAGAGTCAGAAAGAGCATCAGGACAGAAAGTGCGGTGTACAGCGAACCGGCACATTTGGAGAAAAATCGCCAGCACGCATCCGGCAAATCCGGGCGAATCCAATTGAACAGAACACCGGGCAGGAACACGGGGACGGACAGGATGCCGGGCAAAATCGGATAATTCGACAGAACATGCCCACGCCGCTCCGAGAGAAAATAAGGCAACCGTTCGTACGGAACATAGTCCCGGATTTCATCCAGGAAAATATCGCCATCCCAGAGAAGACTGAGAGCTGTGAACACAGTCGGAACAGTGTCCCCGCGATTGCTGATCTCACGGAAATTAAGCATATAAACCAGAAAAGGAATCAGAAAAAACAGAAACGGACGTTGAACTATGGCCTGGATCAATCGATTCATTTCATTTCTCGGATGGTATAGAAGGAGAGTAAAACAAAAAGTTATCCCTGTGGAGCTTGGATGCCGGGCTGGAAAACGGTAAAATAACTGCGTGACCATGGAGGCGACTGAATCGTTGAGATTCAAAACAAGCCATGGAGGTTTTTCCAATGAAACACTTGATTGCGATTACCGTTGCTTGCGTGTTACTTGTCGGAATGGTGGGTTGCACGACGACGCAGAAAGGCGCGCTCGGCGGGGCGACCCTGGGCGGTCTCGCGGGCGGCATTATCGGACATAACAATGACGGAAAGACGGCGGAAGGCGCGGCGATCGGCGCGGTTGCAGGCGGCTTATTGGGCGGTCTCGGCGGCCATTATCTCGAGAATGAAAAAGACAAAGCGCGCGAAGAGGGCTATGAAGCCGGACGGCGCGAGGCAGGAACCACCCAATCTACGTCCACCGGGGTGACCAAATCGGTCTATCAATCGGACTACAAGTAAGAACCGGCATTCACACTCGGAATTCGCCAAGGGGAGCGGAAGATATCCGCTCCCCTGTTTTGTTCATCTGTCAACCGTGCGGGACGGTGATATACTTCCTGGTAAGAAGAACGTGTGGATGGGGTGGATAGGGTAAGGAAAAGAATAAGAAGATTCCATGATGGGTTCATCTAATGCGTTTACATTGATCGAGCTGCTTGTGGTGGTGACGATCATCAGCATCCTGGCCACGATGGCTGTGCCGAATTATCTCAATGCCCAGATACGCGCCAAGTCGACGGTGGTGACTGCCGATGCCAAAGTCCTCGCCGACGCAATGATGATCTATTACATGGACAACGGCCTCTGGATGCCTCACCTCGACGGAGACAAGGGCCAGCACCGTTTTCTCACCACTCCGGTGGCCTATATCTCGGAACCGATTGAAGACAAGTTCCAGCAGGGAGTGTTTGCCTCCTGGCGGAACGGGTATAAGGACAGTAAGGGATTCCTTCATGCGGAGCCGTTTGCGGTGCTACATGAGAAATTCTTTGAATCCGAACCGGCTTTCTATCACAAGACCCAGAACGCGGCGTTTTTTGTCTGGTCTTTCGGGCCGGACCAGCGTCACGATGACAACCCGGCAGTGCGGTATGATATCACCAACGGGATTGACAGTCCTGGAGATGTGATTCGCGCCGTCGATGGAATGTACACCCCAGCCTACCCGTACCTCTTCGCGACATACGAAGAACAGAACCGTGCCATACAGGCACAGCGTTTCTGGAACGAGACAACAGAGACGGATAAGTAAGGCAGGAAGCGCTGAGGGTGTCTCGAAACCAGAAAG
>JAKPRU010000433.1 GCA_029557025.1 Candidatus Omnitrophota bacterium
AGTGCGTGCCGGCGTTCCGGCTGCAGGCGACGGAACCAAAGTTACCGGAGATCAAATCTATAAAATCTTCTTCCACGGCCCGGCGTACCAGGTGATTGACGGAGCCTGGAAGAATGGCGATCAGATCATCGGCCAGTTCGCTCAGAATCTGCCGCCCAACCATGATCCGGCCGAACTGCCGGTCCTGGCTTCACCCAGATTCCTGGAGATGTGCTTCCAGAGCGCCAGCTTGAAGGGCCTGGTGTTCCAGTCCCAGTTGGGATTGCCGGACTCCTTCCGCGAATTCCGGATCCTGGCCGCTCCGGATAAGGATCCGAATGCGATTCTCTTTGCCGTTGTCACTTCCGATACGGACAACGGCTACGATGTGAAAATCGTGGATGGCAAAGGAAACGTTTACCTGGTTCTTCAGGGTTATAGGACCATGAATCTTCCGGATCCCGTTCCGGCGGATTTGCTCGAGCCGCTGAAAAAGGGATTAAGAGCGTAAGAGCGGATTCGAAATTTGAGATTCGAGATTCGAAATTGAATCTCGAATCTCGAATCTCGAATCTCGAATTCTTCATGATTTCCCACCTTTATTGGTTGATACAGACTTTGGCGGATGTGCCGGAAGGCGAGGACTGGCTCAGCGACGGCGAGCGGGACATAGCCTCCGGCTTTCGTTTTGATAAGCGCAGAAATGACTGGCGGCTCGGGCGCTGGACGATGAAGCGGGCTGTCGGCGCCGTCCTTGACTGCGATCTTTCTGCGATCTCTGCCCTGGAAATACGCGCGGCGGCGGATGGAGCGCCGGAAGTATTCCGGATGGGCAAGCCGGTCGATGTCTCGATTTCAATCAGCCACAGCAATGCCCGGAGTCTCTGCGCCGTGGGACCTTCGAAGATCGCGATGGGGTGCGATCTGGAGCGGGTTGAAGCGCGCGACTCCAGGCTCGTTCAGGACTATTTTTCACCTCCGGAAATAGCCTTTTGTAATGCGGATCCCTCGGAGAACGCGCTCCGTGTCAACCTGATCTGGAGCGCAAAGGAATCGGTGCTGAAAGCTCTCCGCGAAGGTTTG
>JAKPRU010000467.1 GCA_029557025.1 Candidatus Omnitrophota bacterium
GAGAACGTCGGCGATGAAATAGCTGTTGCTGTTGACGGAACTCCGGTAGTCTGCATAAACATGTTTCAGCAGCACATCGTAGTCGGTTCCCAGTTGAATCACTTGCCCCGTCGCGCGAAGCGGCGAACCGTACAGGATGTAGGCCCGGTCGGCGAAGGCCATGGACTCTTGTTTATTCGTGTACGGCGCGGAAATCACCAAGTCATCCACCCCGTCGCCGTTCAGGTCGCCGAACGCCAGTTCCGGCCCGGCTCCATCGCACTCCCCGGCCCCGTGAAATACAATATCCGCCGCAGAGACATCAAACCGTCCAGGTACCAGACACGGATTCCCACCCAGAAAAAGATAGACAGCCCCGGCCAACCGGTTCACATTCGGCGCACCAACCGCCAGATCATCTCTTCCGTCCGCGTTGAAATCCCCCACGGCTACACTGGTCCCCAGCCAATCGTCTCTTTGACTACCGATCAGGGTAGTGATCGCGGCCGTTGCGGGAGGATCGGCCAGGTCAACAACATCCGTCGTTCCGGCAACCGGCGCAGCGGCGTTGTGGAGAATATCTACACGCCCCCGCTCTTTTTCCATGAACGGAGACCCCATGACTATCTCGTCCGTTCCGTTCCCGTCAAAATCTCCGCAGGTCAGAGCAACCCCGCCATAGGCATTCTCGTATGGGAAATAGATCATGCGATCCGCTTCGGCGTCCGGGTAGCGCAGGTCGAGAAAACTGGTATCCGCGCTGACCGTCATAATCCCGGCGGCAAAGACCAGAATCGACAGGATTCGCGTGATGGCTGCACAAATCGAGCAACAATTCGCAGCGCAATCGTATAATGTGATGCCAAGGGTACCCAATCTGGGATTCTTCATCGGCAGATCCCCCGTTCCGTGCGTTTGACAAATTCGATGATATGTTGAGCGTCCGCATCGTCGCCCATCTCTTCGTGCAGACGGTCCAAGGCTTCTCCTTCGGAGAGATGGGACCGATACAGGATTCGGTAAATCCGTTTGAGACGTTTCATCCGTTCTTCCGAAAATCCGTGTCGGCGAAGACCCACCACATTGATCCCATACGGCTTGCAGGGGTTCCCCGCTACTCTCGTAAAGGGCAGCACATCCTGTCGGACTGCGGAAGCCCCGCCGACAATCGCGTATCGCCCCACCTGGCAGAACTGATGAATCGCCACCAGACCTCCGATAATCGCGTTGGATTCGACTCGAATATGACCGGCCAGCGCGGCGAAACTGGCCATAATCACGCTGTCTTCCAGGATACAATTATGTGCTACGTGACTATAGGCCATCAGCAGACATCCCTGGCCGACACGGGTTTCTTCCCCCTCACTGGTACCCCGGTTGACCGTGGAGTATTCCCGAATGGTGGTGTGGTCTCCGATGCGAACAAAAGAGACGCCGCCTTTGTATTTAAGGTCCTGCGGTTCGCTCCCGATGACGGCTCCGGTAAAAATGCGACAATACTCCCCGATGGTGGTCCATCCGTCCAGAATCACATGAGGGCCGATTTCGGTGCCACGCCCGATTCGGACATCTTCACCGACAACACTGTAGGGACCGATTTGCACATCGTCACCGATCTGCGCTCTCGGATGAATAATCGCCGTGCTGGCAATCGTAAGAGTCTCTGGCATAATTCTATTTCATCGCTCCTCAAACAAACCGGCGTCGTTCAGTC
>JAKPRU010000476.1 GCA_029557025.1 Candidatus Omnitrophota bacterium
GATATCTTGATTGAATGCGAGGGGTGCGACACATCACGTTCAATGGCCCAGGCATTCGAAAAGAATCAAGGAAGCAATTTCCCGGCATGTCGTGGGCGGCACCCACATATCCGGCATTCCTCCGAAAAACAATGTATGGCCTCCGTCCAGCCCATTACTCTCGGTGCCTCGAACAACTGGTTTCCTTCCACAATTACCGTTCTCTCGATTCCCTCCGGAAAGGGAGACCTGTCTCAGATCGTTGAACAGTACTGGTCCGATCTATCCACCATAACCTCAAAAGAATTCTTGCAGTCCATACGGCAAATGCCGATGTTCAAGATCAAGTGTCGGGAACTCATCGGCTATTCGGATGATGATCTCTGGGCGGAAATTCAAAAGAGAAAACAACCAATCCATTTGCAGGAGACGGACACTGTTCCGGACCTGAAGACCCCGGAATGGGAGGTCTTCTCAAATCCCGATCCGTCTTTCAATTCAAAATTGTTGCGCCTGCGCGCGATAGATCCTCCGGAGACCTATAAGCGCTTTCTGAAGAAGGTTGTCCTGGTTGAGCGGCTGAGAGAGGTGGGCGCATTGATCGGCTTCACACGAATAGAATCCTCGGATGCGTTGTCGGACTTGCAGAACCAGGATCTTTCCAGGCGCGTTCCGCTTTCGAGAAAACCGCCCGCATGGCTCCCGGTCTCGGTGATTCGAGGCGAAGGTATATTCTTGCAGTTCAATGAAGATACGCTTCAGGCGTGGGAACAAGAGAAAACAAGCCAGGAAAGGGAATCGGAATTCTTCGGCGCGCATTGCAGCTGGAGAACCAGTCGAAAACTTGCACCCGATGTCGGTTTCCCCGGGATTCGTTATATCCTTCTGCATAGCTTCTCCCATGCTTTGATGCGCCAGTTTGCGCTGGAATGCGGCTATACCGCTGCCAGTATTCGTGAACGCATCTATTCAAGCAAACCCGGAGGCAATACCGATTCCATGGCGGGCGTCCTGATCTATACAGCCGCGGCGGACAGTGA
>JAKPRU010000495.1 GCA_029557025.1 Candidatus Omnitrophota bacterium
ACCGATAGACGAATTGCGGTCGAACATCACCGACCAGGATTCCATAATTTCCTCACCAGTGAGTACTGAAATGTCGGCCCGATACGTTCCATTCGGGAAATCCTGGATCGGGATCAGAACCACATGGTGCGCTCCCCCGACTGCCTCCTTCTTGGATTGCAGAAGGTTGCCTATCCGGTCGTATACGTTCGATTCAATTGCCAGGCTTTCCACGTTCCCCACGGATGGATCGATAGAGAGATAAAATCTCGCTTCCCCTTCCCAAGTGTAAATCGGTTGCTTGGGTTCCAGCGCGAACTGCTCGCCTTGAACCGGCTTGACATGAAATCCGAGTGTTGTCCGATACAGCATTTCCGATTGCTCCAGCAATGTCAAACTGAGCATATAAGTCCCCGGGCGTTCAATCTTCGGCTCGAATCGGAAATGTGGCTCCTGGCCGGTTAATTCCTGTTTCACCATGTCGATTTCACGCGGTGGCTGATCCGGGCTGACCTCCCACTGTTGAAACTGGACCGTGTACACCGCCTCAGCCGATACCGACCCCACCAAATTGCCGGACAGTGCGTTGAAACCGAGAACCAGCCGGTCCAACGGATTCAGCTCCAGGCAGGGAACAGAAGGCCGATCCGTAAACCGGATCTGCCCGTGACGTTCACGTTGACCGTAGTCTCCTTGCACAATCCCCCAGTTGCTATATTCCGCAAACGGCCCTTCCACACGCCCAATCCCCAGACCCCAGCATTCGTTCAGTACAGGCGACTGTCCCAAATCGCTCCACGGGATAAAGAATTCCGCCATCCACCCGCTCGCTTCCGTTCTGACTGCCACCGTCCATTGCCCGTTCCACCCGGGATCGCCTGATAACTGATCGTACTGGGTCCCCAATGTGTTGACCCCAAACCGGAAATACCTGGAAAAATCGTCGCCCGGAGTGATCGTCAATTCAACCGAGTTGTCTCCTTCCACCGCTCCATCCCGATTCTTTGTAATGGACACCACATCGTCCATTTCCTCTTCTTCGCACCGGACGGCGGCAAAAAGCCCCTCACCGGTCCAAACCAGGCGGGCTTCCGTCTGTTGCGAGGCCGGCATACGCAGAAATCGGGAGTTGAATCCCCGTAACGGCTGAGCGTATATATATGCTTCATCAGACAGATCTCCGTCCACCGTCGGCGCTGTCGCCGATGTCGCCACCTGAACCGCATACCCTGCCGGCCGAGCGGAATAGTCCTCGAACGCCTGCCCCGCCCACACCTTTTCTGCACAAAAACACACCGCGAGAATCGAAACAATTGCAGTCCGAATTATAAATCTTTTCATAGAACGCTTTTCCGTTGATCGAGTATGTGGAGCAAAGCTCGGTGTGATTGTCCGCCTACCCCCCCTCTGTCTCTTCCCTCAATCCCTATTCTTGATTCTTAATTTTCAACTCTTAATTGAGAAGCAACCCGGTCCACATTGCTGCCCTCTCTCTTCTCCCCCTCTCCGTACTTGGAGAGGGGGCCGGGGGTGACGATATCTTAAGGCCGTCCCATTAAAAAATACATCCTTCAACCTATGCACGCGGATTTTGTCCATCACTTCCACTAGATTCGGAATCGAGTTTATGATATAGTCCAACTTTTGAGGACACTGTGCCTGGGATAAGGAGACATAAATGATGGCAAGAAAAGCGTTTACATTGATTGAGCTGCTGATCGTCGTGGCGATCATCGGCATCCTCGCGGCGATTGCCGTTCCCAACTTCATGAATGCCAGAATGCGGGCCAAGATTTCCCAAGTCGAATCGAACATGAAGGCGCTCAGCACAGCCACCATGGCTTATGTCGCCGATTTCACCGTGTTCCCGCTCCATGATCACCAATACAACTGCCGCGGACTCACTACTCCAATCGCTTATATTGCCCGTATCCCCGAGGACATTTTCCAGATGGAGGGGCATGATAAGACCAAAAGAGAGCTTCTGTCGAGCAATCTCGGCACTATTCACCCCGAACCGTTCTATATCACCAAGGCAGGTGATGCTGCCTACGGGCAAATCTCCGTGGATGGTCAGCCGCCCCCATTTCCCAGCCTGTGTGCCCGATTCCAGGCTGACCCGGGACTCTTTGAGAAGTGTCGTGCCCAGTATCCCAATGGTCGGTATTTCGTCAGTCTGGGACCGGATTACGTTCACGACCCCGGAAATGTTTACAATCCGTCCAATGGTTTGGTAAGTCCGGGTGATATTATTCGGGTCGCACCCTGACCGGTTCGCCTTGATGACTTCCGGCCTCTTGCCGATGGTTTGTTCCCATCTACTCTTCTCCCCCTATGCCCGGGAAAGAGTCGGGATGAGGGTTTCAATACCGACCCTGTTTGGATAAGATGCGGCCTCATCCTTTAGTAAACTATCGAATAATCTGCGCAAGGAGATTTTTATGCCCCGCACATTGATTACCGGAGGCGCCGGATTCCTTGGTTCCCATCTCGCGGATGCGCTTCTGGATCGCGGTCATGAGGTCATCGTCATGGATAACCTCATCACCGGCACTCTGCAGAATATCGAACACCTGTTCGCCCGCAAGGAATTCACCTTCGTTCATCACGATGTTACCAACTTCATTCATGTTTCCGGACCGCTTCATAACATCCTGCACTTTGCCTCCCCGGCCAGTCCGGTCGATTATCTGAAACTGCCTATTCAGACTCTCAAAGTCGGCTCTCTCGGCACGCATAAAGCCCTCGGACTTGCCAAAGAGAAGAATGCCCGGTTCCTGCTTGCCTCCACCTCGGAATGCTATGGAGATCCGCTGGTCCATCCGCAGCCGGAATCGTACTGGGGCAATGTCAATCCTATCGGCCCGCGCGGTGTGTATGATGAGGCCAAGCGATTCGCCGAGGCCCTGACCATGGCCTATCATCGGACCCATGGCGTCGATACCCGTATCGTCCGCATTTTCAACACGTATGGCCCCCGAATGCGTCCGGATGACGGCAGGGTTGTTTCCACGTTCCTTGCCGAGGCCCTTCAGAACAAACCGATCACCATTTTCGGCGACGGTAAACAGACCCGTTCTT
>JAKPRU010000496.1 GCA_029557025.1 Candidatus Omnitrophota bacterium
AGCGGCACATCCCGATAGTCTGCCAATCGAATCCCTGCCTTCTCTGCGCCCAGGTACATCACCATGTTGCCCAGACGCAGATTCGGCGCGGCCTTTTGCTGCTCCCGGAACGACTCGGTTAATTGATCGCACGTAAACTCCACCCAATCCCGCAGAATGGGAGTCAGAACACGGCGACTGACATCCTCCAGAAGTTCATTCCATTTTGCCGCAGTGTACCCGCCCCTTTTCAGGAATTGCTCGCGATGCCGATCGCAAAAACAGCCGCCGATGATTCCGGGGCCGACCGCCAGACGGAAATCATCATCCAGAAAAACCTCCGAGATTCCGACATCCTGGATCCGGCGCAGAGCCTCCGCGTTTTCTTCCGTCGCGGGCGGATGCAATGAGGTCCCCGCGTATTTCGACCCGTCGGGTTTAACCGCAATTTGCCATTGTTCCGGTGGGGTGAGAGGAAATGTCCCCGATTTCTCGCCGAGCGAGTCGCCCGGATGTCCCAACGGCACATTCACCACATGCGCCCTCAGTCCTGCTTTTGCAAGGCGGTCCCGACACGCCCTGAGTGTGTCGGGATCGCTGTACCAGTGGCCATAGAAAAAGGCTCCCATCCAGATATCGGTTACACCCGCATCCTGGACCACCTTCACCCTCTCCGGTTCCTCCGCGATGGACTGCGGCGAAAGGCATAAATGAAATGTGCGTTTCCGCCCCGTCTCGCATCTTCCGCCCCGCGCGAGAAAAAACACGGCTCCTGCCATGGTTGAAACTTGAAGCATTCTGCGCCTGGTCATTTCGTCAGCGATCCACGTCATTTTGCGCTCCTTACGGAATCCCATTCTTTTTGTATAGTATGCCTGCTCGAAACCGGACAGTGAATGTCCGGAGAATACTCCTCAATAGTCGGAGAATGCCATGAAAAATCAACCGATCATTACCCGTCGAACATTCCTGGAAACATCCGGGAAAGGAGCCGCTACCCTTGCTGCCGTCGTCTCAACCGCCCCGGCCATCCTGAGCGCAAAATCCCCCAATGAAACCATTGGTGTCGGTTGTATCGGCCTCGGAGTAAGAGGCGGCACGCTGTGCCATCAGGCCGCCAAGGTTGAGGGTGTCAAGGTCGTCGCTCTGTGCGATGTCTATAAACCTCATGTTGAAAAAGGCCTGGAACTCGGCGGAAACTCCGATGCAAAGACATACCTGGATTACCATGATCTCCTGGCTGATCCCGGTGTCGATGCGGTCACGATTGCCACACCGGACCACTGGCATTCGCAGATACTGATTGATGCAGCACAGGCCGGCAAAGATATCTACATCGAAAAGGGCTGGACCCGGACCATCGACGAGGCCAAGGCGATGCACGCGGCAATCAAAAGCAGCGGTGTAATGATGCAGCTGGGGCATCAGAGCCGCGAGCGCACGGCGGGCGTTCAGGCTCGTGAACTGATTCGTGCAGGAGCGCTGGGACCGATTACGCTTGTTCGCACCGGGCGCTTTGAGAATCGCCCTCTCGGGCAGAATGTCTGGCGCTGGTATGGCGATTACGGCCGATACGAACGCCCTGACCCGGCGCAGGTTCAGCGCGATCTTGATTGGGACCGATGGCTTGGTCCTGCCCCCAAACGACCGTTCAGTATGGAGCGATTCTGGCACTGGCGCTGCTATTGGGATTACGGAACCGGCGTTGCGGGCGATCTCCTGTCCCATGAAGTCGATTTCGCCCAAGCCATGCTCGGTTACGGAATCCCGGATACCTGCATGACTGTCGGCCTGAATGCGCTTCTGCACGACGGTAGAGAAGTCCCTGACACCTGGAACACCGTCTACACTTACGAACAGCAAGCCTGCACTGTCACGTTCGATTGCAGCATGAATAGCTGTGCGCGGATTCAGCCCCCCGTCTTTTACGGAAAAGAGGCTGTTTTGCAGTTTGATACCATTGCGCAGTCGGTGAATACATTCGATGTCTACGCGGAACGTGGAGTCAAATACGGCGCGAAAATCGAAGCCGGAGAAATACCATCGGATGAGCCGTTCCTGAAATTCGATCCGGCAAAAACTCCGGAACAACCGTACCACATCGAGGATTTTATCCAATCTGTTCGCTCGCGACAGAAACCGAAATGCGATGAGGACCAGGCGTTCATTGAAGCCGCTATTATTGTCATGGCTACCATCGCCTATAAAGAAAACCGCCCTGTCCGCTGGGACCGCGAAAAACAGGACGTGGTTTTTGCTTAGTACGTACCCATTCAAGGCCATCAAATGGACATCACTATTGACACCCCCTCTTCCCCTTCCTATCGTCATGGTCGGTTGGATTGGAAGAAGATCATGAATCGTATCCTCTATCCGTTCTCGGCGATTGTCGGCCAGGAGGCGATGAAAACCGCGCTCCTGCTGAACGCGGTGGACTCCACCATCGGCGGGGTCCTGATTCGCGGCCAGAAAGGAACCGGAAAATCCACCGCCGCCCGCGCCCTGGCGGCTCTCCTGCCGCCAATCGAAACCGTGGATGGATGCCTGTTCCATTGCTCCCCGGATGATCCCGATTCTATGCACGAGGGCTGCCTGGAACGATTCTCTAGTGGCGAAACGCTTCCACGAACCCGG
>JAKPRU010000510.1 GCA_029557025.1 Candidatus Omnitrophota bacterium
GCGGCCTGGATATCCTGGTGAATAATGCCGGTGTAACACGGGATGCTCTTCTCATTCGCCAAAAAGAGAGCGACTGGGATTTGGTGCTGAATATCAACCTGAAAGGCGCGTTTCTGTTCACTCAGGAAGCCGCACGAACTATGATCCGCGAGCGATGGGGACGGATTGTCAACATCTCGTCTGTCGTGGGAATCATAGGGAATCCCGGCCAGGCAAACTATTCCGCCAGCAAGGCCGGGCTGATTGGATTGACTAAAACAAGCGCGAAAGAGCTGGCGGGCAGAGGAATCACGGTTAATGCTGTTGCGCCCGGATTTATCGAAACCGCAATGACTGCAAACCTGCCGGATAAGGCTCGGGAAGACCTCATGAGCCGCATCCCCCTCGGCCGATATGGGAAACCGCAGGAAGTTGCGGACTTGGTAGCCTTTCTGGTTTCCGAACGCGCAGGCTATATTACCGGACAAGTGATTGTGGTGGACGGTGGACTGGCAAATTGAGATATGTCATTCTACCTCTTTCGCGGCATTATCCGTGGGAACCGATGGAACCACGAAGATTCATAGGAAACAACTCTAACCAGGAGGTATCAATCCGTGAGTGATATTGAAGAAAAGGTAAAAGCGATCATTGTCGATCGACTGAAGGTAGACCCCAGCGAGGTTACCCCGGACAAGAATTTTACGCGCGATCTCGGCGCGGATTCCCTGGACCAGGTGGAACTGGTCATGAAATTCGAAGAGGATTTCGGGATTGACGAGATTCCGGAAGAAGAGGCCGAAAAGATCCAGACCGTTGGGGATGCCATCGAGTACATCAAAAACGCGACCGCGAAATAAGAAAACGTGGCCCGCGGCGCAATTCGCGCCTGATGCGGCCCGAACCCGTCAGAAACCGAATTTCGGCAGAACATTCAAGGGATCGGAAGCACCAGTTGGGGGTTCCCGTTTTCAACGAATAGAATAGAATCCAAACAGCCCGCAAAGCCCTGCCGCCTACCGGGCTGTTCGCTTATCAATATCTTGGATATCTTTTGGAGGAATGATGAAAAGACGAGTGGTAGTTACTGGCTTCGGTGTCGTTTCCCCCGTGGGCATCGGCATTGACGAGGTATGGGAGAGTTTGATCAACGGCCGAAGCGGCGCGGGACCCGTCACACATTTCGACGCGAGTAACTACGCCTGTCGAATCGCTGCCGAAGTCAAGAACCTTGACCCGCACCTGGACCCATCCGACAAAGAACTCTCGCGCTGTGACCCCTTTGTTCGATTCGCCCTCGTGGCGGCGAAACTCGCCCTGGAACACTCGGGACTGGAATTGGATAAGGAGGATTTGGACCGGTTCGGAAGCATTGTCGGGTCCGGAATCGGCGGCCTGCAGATTCTGGAGACCCAAAAAGAAATCCTGATGGAAAAGGGACCGAGACGGGTATCGCCATTCCTGATCCCCATGATGATCGGCAACATGGCCTCCGGCATGATCTCCATGCGTCATGGATTGCGCGGGCCGAATACGTCTGTGGTGACAGCCTGTGCAACAGGCAATCACTGCATCGGCGATGCGTTCAACGTGATTCGACGGGATGAAGCCGACTTAATGGTGGCGGGAGGTACGGAAGCCGCGATTACCCCACTCGGACTCAGCGGATTCGGCAATATGAAAGCCCTCGCCACACACTGGAACGATGATCCCACCCACGCCAGCCGACCCTTCGACAAGG
>JAKPRU010000535.1 GCA_029557025.1 Candidatus Omnitrophota bacterium
TCTGAGTATGTCGTTTCTTCTCATCATTTTCAGTGTGCCGATCATTCAGTCCGTAATGGAATTGGCCCGTCACGAACGCCCGCAATGTATCGATATTCTGCTCCAGCCTCCCACGGCGGCGAATCTGCGACGATTCGAGAACGACCTGGAAAGACTCAGCTGGTTCTCCCAGCAATTGCAGCCTCTCATGCGATACCTTCAATTCATCGTACTCAAAGACGCCGGAGAGAAAGCACTCCTGGGGAAAGACGGCTGGTTCTTCTATAAAAGCGGCGTCCGTTACCTCACCGAACCATGGCCTCCCCGCGGGCATTCTTCGCAGAAATATGAAAATCCGCTTCCCGCCATCCTCCGCTTCCGCGATGACCTTCTGGAACGCGGAATCCAGCTGCTCGTGATCCCCGCACCGAACAAATCCAGCATCTACCCTGAAAAACTGACCTCACGAGCGAAAACTATATCCGCTCCCGTTTACACGCACACCCTGCAGGTTATCGACCTGCTCCGCGCAAACAACGTGGATGTACTCGATTTATTTGATCTGTATTCCTCACAGAAAAATGATTTTCTGTGCTACTTGCCGCAAGATACACACTGGTCACCGGAGGGTATGCGTTTCGCAGCAACCACCGTTGCGGAGACGCTTGTGAGCCGAGGCTGGATTACAAAAGGCGATAGCCAATTCGAACGGAAGATCATCGGCCTCCGACGGTACGGAGATATCCTTCGAATGTTGTCGAATCCCATGATTGAACGCCTCTACTCCCCGGAAGAACTGAACTGTACTCAGGTTGTTCGATCCCAGGACGGCCGATTGTTCGCACCTCTACCGGATGCGGAAATCCTTGTAATGGGTGACAGCTTTCTCAGAATTTATGAACAGGACGAACCGAAATCCGCCGGATTTACAGCACATCTCGCGTATGAATTGCAGCAACCGATTGCCGCGATCATCATTGATGGCGGGGCATCCACGCTCGTTCGACAGCAACTCAGCCGGAAACCCGATCTGTTAAAAAACAAAAAAGTCGTGATTTGGGAGTTTGTCGAACGGGATATCCGCTTCGGCCTTGAGGGCTGGAAAGTCGTTCCTCTACCTCACACCCCGGCTATTTAGTTTTTCCAGCGCCGTATCGGATAGAGCCATGGTACATCGATTTCCTGCCGATTGACTAATTTCAGGAAAGTCGTCCGATTCGACCTGCCGATCCAAATTGTTTTCGCATCGCCATCCGGGAAGCCGTTCTTTATATTGGCGACATGGAGTCGAATAAGCCGCTTGCCGGAGCGCAGGCCTTGGAGAAATCTCGGCGATGGAGGGTCGATTTCATTCCCCTGTCTTTGATTCCTTGAAGGAAGAACTCAGACCGTACAGAATAACCTGTTCCGTGGAATCCGGGACAGGGACAGACAGCCTTGGATTGCGGAAAACCCTGAATATCCCTACTGGACAAAACGGGCGAACTGTCCTAATTTCCTGTTCGGCATCGTGACACATCCAACAGTGATTGTCGAAGCCTGTTCGGACCGGAGACGATATTGACAGGAAGGATCTCGACCATGCGAAGGCGCGATTTCATGATTACACTCGGAACAACGGCAGGAAGTATGTCACTCGCAGCACAAACCGCCTTGGGACCGCAGCCGGGAGCGCCGGGCGTCAAGCCCCCGGCCCTGGTGATGGGCGCGTTTGTATATCCATCCACCGAATCCCTCGACAAAGTGGGCTATTACAGCTGGCCCGGTTCCGGGTTCAATGCGGAGGGCCGGCAAGCGGAATACATGGGACGGATTCGAAAAATCGAAGAAAAACTGGGAATGCAGATTCGCATGGAGGAAAAGCCGCTTGAGGGTGAAGAGGATGTTACACGATTTATCCGGGCCGCACAGAAAGCTCACCCGGACGGCCTTCTTCTGGTCCTCTTTAAAAAGGGACATTGGAACCATGTCATGCGGATCCAAAAGGAAATCCAAAAACCGACTGTCATCCTGGCCGGCCTTGGGATTCTGCTGGTCGATCATATTCGGCAAGTCCACGAGACTCCGGGCATCTATCTGATCAACGCCCTGGACGATCTGGATGCGGTCGAAACCGGAATGAACGCGATCCGGACCGCACAATGGATGCGGGAAAGCCGAATTATCAATATCGTGAAGAAGGAAGCCCAGACAACCAGAGTTCCGCATCTCGGAACGGAAATACGAACTGTTCCCATTGACCGATTTGCCGAGATATTCCAGCGAACCCAAGCCGTCGGCCCTGTTAAGGAATTGGCCGACAGGTATTTGAAGAATGCCGTCCGAATTGAGGAGCCGACCAAGGCCGATGTTCTCGAAGCCGCCAAAACCTATTTTGTATTCAAACAAATCCTCCAAGAGGAACAAGGCGATGCCGTGATGATGGATTGCCTCTCGGGCATTTCAAAACCGCCGAAACATGTCCCGCCCTGTATGGGATTCATGAGCTTGCGGGATGAGGGTATCGCCGCCGGTTGCCAGGCGGATCTCAATCCGACTCTTACCATGATGCTGATTCAGCAGTTGTTTAATCGGCCTTCGTTCCAGCAGAATGCCTCCATGGATACCGAAAACAATCTCTATTTCGGCGCGCACTGCACCTGCCCGACAAAACTATTCGGGCCGGACCTGCCTGCCGAGCCGTACATCCTGAGAAACCACGCCGAGGCGGGCTGGGGATGTGTGCCCCGCGTTCTCTGGAGACCGGGTGAAGAGGTCACCATGGCTCTTTACCAATCCGGTGAAGCCCCGTCCATGATGATTTATTCCGGGAAAGTTAGGAGCTGCCCCAGTGTCCCACCGACCGGCGGATGCCGCACCAATCTCAAGATGACCATCAACGAGGTAGAGGACGTATGCGATGTGAAAGGAATGCATCAGTGCATCTTCTATGGAAATTACACAAAACAACTCAAAACGTTCTGTCAGCTGTTCAATATACAGGTGGTGATTTAAAGTACGATAAAGGACCCTCACCCCAACCCTCTCCCGGAGGGAGAGGGAGAAGAGATGCTCTCCCGCCGTGAGGGCAATTCTATAACCGCAATTCACATAGCGGCAATTCACGTAAGGGCAATTCATGAATTGCCCCTGCCGTCATTCCGGCGAAAGCCGGAATCCAGTGTCCACAGAATGGGGGGCACAGGCTTCCAGCCTGTGGGGTGACAATCTACCGGTAAGATTACGGATGAGAATACCACTCAATCGCAGGACACTAAAACGACTTCCCCTCGTGACGATCATTAAACTTGTAGATGTCGCAGTTACTGACGATACCGTTCGAGGGATGGTAATAACACCATTCGATAGTCAGATTCGGCCCCGGCGAGAACAAGAACCAGTCCCACCCCTCATCCTGGTATCCGCCCCTTCGGTAGCGTTCGCTTTCGTAGGCTGCCCAGTAGTTGTAATCATGACCGTAAACCGCATCCAAATTCTGGCCGGTCAGGTGTTTCTTGAATTCATCCGCCGGAACAGAGGACAGATAGGCCACCGGGCTGGTCAGACGAACAAGGGGACGCGGGGAAGTCGTGTACAAACTCGGCGGGTAGTTGTTGGATTCGAGACGGTAGGTTTCCAGGGCCGTTTCAATACTCCTCATGTCCGCATACGCGCGAACTACCCTGGCTTTCATCTGGGCATTGAGAAAATTGGGGACCGCCACAGCCGCCAGAATACCGATAATGGCAACGACAATCAGCAATTCAATCAGCGTGAAACCAGGTCGTTCTTTCACATCAAGGCCTCCTTCGGAGTGTTTCCCTCAAAACGAAACCAGGCAATGCCAGATGTAAATATAGGCCAACTGGTCAATGTCCTCCCATTTCCGACGGACCAGTTCTTCATCACCACGGATCGGCGGAAGTTCCTTAATCTTCTCTTCCCAGGGAATACAAACACCCGGTTTCAATTTCGGTTCTTTTTTCTCGGACATAGTCGCTGCTCCTCAATAGACTCCATACTCGCGGGTGAACTCGGTCATTGCCCGGACATTTTCAACCCGGGCATCGTTCTGGATGATCGCGCCGGCATCCATAATGTAGCCGCCGTCACGGGCTACCCCATCGATGACTTTTTTGCAATATGCGCGTACTTCATCCGGCGTGCCGAAACTGAGCAATGTATTCGGAATCCCGCCGCTGATACAGAATTTATGGCCGATTTTGCGATGAGCCTCGAACGGGTCGGCCTTATCGGCATGATAGATAATACTGGCATCCGGCAGTTCGGCAAATGAATCCAGATGCGCATTCCAATCCCCCTCCGCATAAAACAGCACCTGATGCCCCCGGGACCAGATTTCCTGAATAATCGGCTTAAGTGTCGGCCAACAGAATCGGTTGAATTGCTGCGGCGAGATGAAAGGAACACACCCCCGGTGCATCCAGATTGAAATCGGGACGTTCTTTTCAGGATCGGCTCCCCCCAAGGCGATATGAAGCAGATGCGGCATGAGTGCCTCACATGCGGCGAGAACCTTATCGGGACGTTCCAGGATATCCATCGTCAGGCCGATATACCCACGCAGTTTATCGGCAAGAATATCAAACGGCGCTTTGAGAATCCCCGAGATGGCCGAAACAGTCCCGGATTCGGCTCTCAGTCGCGCCGCCTGCGTTTCAAACGAACTGAAATAAGACAGCATCGCCATCCCGCCTTTCAAGAAAGAAAGGTTGTTGCGGTATGAGGTGGGCTGCCCCATGGGACTGACATCCTTTGAGACACGCGGAAGCCAGACATTGAACAGGAACTCTGTGGGGCTTTCGATCAGCTGGTCGTATTCATCCGCGCGCATAAACGCCGCCTCTTCCGGCGGTTCCAGATATTGAAATCCGGTATCTGGGTCCAGCTCGATTCCCGGTGTGGCGTAATATCGCAATCCGATAGCTTGAGTTAAAGCCGTCCACACATAGACCATATTCCCCACCACGGCATCCCAATCGAAATCGGCAGCGCATTTCCGCACCGCCGCAAAGGCTTTCTCGTAATCATGCGTGACCTCCTGGCAGGTATACCCGGCATATTTCGCCGTAAATTCAGCGGCAAAAGGTCGAATCGGAATCCGATCCGGTTTTTCATTCCGCATGGCCGTGACATAGCGTTTCAAACGTTCCGCGTACAGCTGTTCCATATCGTGAGCCATATTCAGGACACCTTCCCGGGGAAAATGAAACCACAATCGGAATCATGGAGGTTGCGGATTCCGATGTCAATAGAGAAGCGGGCGGGCGGTTATTCCGTGACAGTTCCAGCGGAACGGAATCCGATGAGGTCCCGGAGCAACTATCCGGATTGTTTTTGAACCGTTCGGATTGCATATACCGATGCGGTTCGCGTTATTCCACCGGAGCGCACAAAAGGCAGCCGCTGTACTGCCGCACTCCAGGAGGCCGCCTGGA
>JAKPRU010000543.1 GCA_029557025.1 Candidatus Omnitrophota bacterium
TAGAACGCCGGCGATTGCGCAACATCGGCTGGAAAGTGTGTGGAGGTGCATTGTGAGAAGGAGTTTGAGAGAAGGAGTAAGGGGAAGATGAGAATCGCGTTCGGGTGATGTCGGAAAGGATGATCGAGGTGGGAGTGGGTAGAAAGATAATGGAAGGCATCGTTTTCAATATCCCACAGGGCGGGCGTGGATCGTTGCAGTGGAGGATTCGGAGATCAAAAACGCGGCCATCCATGTTTGACCTTACTTAATTCCTTCTGATTTTATGGGTTATCATGTGCATGAATACGCAACATGCGGAATCGCGGCCTATCCGCTCGAAAACAGGTGATTCTTCCCGAAAATATCGAGATATTTGATGTTTTAAAATGAAGTTATGATATCCTATGGGAAAAACTCCGTTCGTCCGGGAGAAGGGCATGATTGACGCCAAGAAAATTCTTCATTATCTGATTTGCAGCAGTCCCTGGGTGAATCCGCGCCAGACGGTGGATACGGTCTATTTCGGCGAGGAAGAACGTGAGGTTGAGAAGGTCGGGGTATGTTGGATACCCGCCATTCAGACGCTCCGGGCCGCCCACAAGGCGGGATGTGGAATGGTGGTGGCTCACGAGCCTCTGTTTTGGGAACACCTGCCGACCGACCGGTACTGGTATGACAAAGAGCCTGGAATCACAAAACGGAAATTCCTGGAAGAGACCGGCATGGTGGTTGTCCGCGCGCATGACAGCTGGGATAACTGGCCGGAAATCGGCATTCGAGATTCCTGGGCGCAGGGACTTGGGTTGACCAAACGGATTCGGGACGGAAGCAGTTGGCGTTGGAATGGGCTTTATGAGATTCCCGAACAGACATTACGGGAGTTTGCGCAGCATGTCGCCGACCGGATTAAACCTCTCGGCGAGGACAGTGTCCAGGTGATCGGGGATCCCGAAAAAAAGGTGAGTCGGCCCTCCATCGGTGTCGGATGCGGGGGGCCGGATACCGAGATGGTGTCGTATGGCTCGGATGTGCTGATTGTCTGTTACGACGGAGCGACGTATTGGTCAACCCGCGAGCGACTCGCGGAAATGGGCGTGGCTGTTCTTACTGTTGAACACGGAACCAGCGAAATGTGGGGGCTGGAAAACCTCTGCAAACACTTGGCAGAGGTTTTTCCAGAGACCTCTTTTCAGTATTTCGCGGAACACCCTCGAACCTGGACAGTGAAAGGACGATAGCTCCCGGAGATTCAGGATTCCTCTGTCAGCGCCAAAACAGGCCAGGGAGATAAGTCCTCCAGCGGTTTTCTGTCCAAGACATTTCGCACAATCACAACCGCCTGTCCGGGGCCGAATTGCGACAGCCCCAAGTCGCCCGGGAAACGCCATTCCTGCTCTACAGACCAGTCCGCTCTGCCGGACCGCCCGCCTTGAACAAAGAGGTTCCCTTTGTCGGTGGAACTACTGCTCTCGTATGTCACGGGTCGAGCGCCGAGTGAGAGGAGCATTTCCCGATCCAAGGCGATTCCGTATGGTTCATAGTTCCATCGTTGAAACCGTTTCCGATAGCGCATGGTTTCCATTGCGGGACCGGGAGGAAGCGCTGTGAACGCCACAGCCCTCTGACCGCCCGGCATCTTTGCGGCAGAACCTCGCAAGAGTCTTTCTTCAAGGATTCGCTTGAGCGTGGCAAGAGAGGACCGGGGATTTCCTGTGCCCGGTTTGGCAAGGTCGGCATAGTAATCGGCAGGTTTCTCACCGGGCCAGGGACCCCCGAATGAATGTGTCCAATGGGTGAGATAGGGCCAGGTTTTCGGGAAAGTCCAGGCGGCCGGATCGCCCCTTTCGATCGGTTGGGCGTAGCAGCCCTCCATCGGACAATAAGCAACCCGATGTGTTTCGATGACCGGCTTTCCGCTGGAGAGGACCAGCCTCTCCAGATTCCCGCCCGGCCGGAGACTCACCGGCCAGATTTCATCCGCAAGAGAGATTACCAATCGGTCTCGCTCGGGCCAGCCGGATTTGGGTTGGCGTTTGGAGAGGGGAGCAGGAAGAAACAACCCTGTGAGTTGTTGCGGATCGAGCGCAAAGTCCTTTGCAACCTGTTCCAGGAAGGTTTCCGGATTCCTCTCCGAGACTGGGTGTACCAAAGTGACCGGCATGCCCATGCTCCCGGCAGCCCAGAGGGAGACCTCCCAAGTTTTCAGTCCCAGAGATGTGACAATCCCTTTACCCGAAGCGTGCGCGTTGCGAACGGCCTCGCAGGTGGCACGAATCCATTCCTCGCCGCATTGGGGGTATTTTCCCTGTCGCGAATTCAAGATGGCGACCCATGAAATGTCGGGACGTTCCGGGCCGATTCTCTGAGCCAAATCCATCATAAGTCCACCACTTTTCAGGATATACGAAATCCATCCTATCAGACTGCGCACAAAAGGAATACGATGCTCTTGGAGAATTGAGCGATTGGACCTATAATGGTGATGTTCCGGTTGATTTCAAGGAATTGACAAATTGCCGGAGTGGTGGAACTGGTAGACTCGCTAGGTTCAGGACCTAGTGTCCTCCGGGACGTGGGGGTTCAAGTCCCCCCTCCGGCAGTTTGATTTTTACAGATGGTTCAGGTGTCTCTGCAATTGCTCACCCACCCGCCGGTTTTCCGGCCCATGTTTCCGCACAATGAAACTGTTAGAGGGTAACTGCGAACGAAACGTTCCAGATTGCGCCCGTTCACGGGCGGGATCATTTCACGCAAGCGAAAGTTGATATCCGACAAAATCTCGATGGAACAATATGAGTCATTTACTCCACACCGGGGTTCCTGCCCTGCCATCGGATCATAGATAAAACTTCTTGTTCTCTTCCCCTTGCCTCTGCTATCATGGATGTGGGATATTCTCTCACGCAGACGCTGGGAACGAAAATGGACTCCCTGTTTATCCGTGGAGTAGGCAAATTGGACCATCGCCTGATTATCATCTGAATCAGGCTTTCCTATATCGGAAGAGAATCTCACGGCTGAAGAGGCCCAAAAGGAGAATTGAGTGATGTTCCAGATTCGCAGCATCAAGACCAAGATCCTGCTCCTGAGTATTCTGGCTGTTGTGTTGACCGCTGTTTGCCTCGTGGCCGTTGTCTCGATCAAAAAGGTCGGACTTCGAGCAAGCGTCAACGAGGAGTTGGACAAACTGGCGATGAACGAGACGGAGAAGATCGCAAAAGACGTGTATCTGATGTGCCGAGCGGTACAGGAATCGGTACAACAGAAAGTCGCCAGCGATCTGAATGTCGCACGATATGTGCTGGGGCGTACCGGCGGGATTTCGTTGTCTCAGGAAACCAGCACGTGGAACGCGATCAACCAGGATACGCAGGCAATCCAACAGGTCACTCTGCCGAAAATGCTGGCAGGGGATGCGTGGCTTGCCGAGGCAGACAGCATCACCAAACGATACCCGGTTGTGGACGACGTCAGGGATATGGTGGGAAGTATTATCACGATATTCCAGCGCATGGACGCTTCCGGCAATATGCTCCGGATCAGTACGACAGCTGTGAAGCAAGATGGTACACGGGAAATCGGAACGTATATCCCGGCAATTGATCGTGACGGCAAACCGAATCCGGTTGTGGCCGCGACAATCCGGGGAGAAACGTATCAGGGAAGAGCGCAGGTTCTGGGTGACTGGTGTGTGAGCGCCTATGAGCCGATCTTCGATTCCTCCAGGAATGTTATCGGGATTCTGGGCGTCGCCGTAAAAGAAGAAAGTGTCGAAAGCCTGCGAAAAGGCATCATGGATATTGTTGTCGGGAAGACCGGCTATGTCTTCATCCTGGGCGGAACCGGCGAGCAGAAGGGTCAGTACATCATCTCCTATAAAGGAGAACGCGACGGGGAGAACATTTACGAGGCCCAAGACGCTAAAGGAGAATACTTCGTAAAATCGATCATCGACAAAGCCCTCAAGCTGAAAGAAAGAGAGGTCGCTTTTGAACGATATCCATGGAAAAACGTGGGTGAGACAGTGCCCCGTATGAAACTGACCGCCATTGCCTATTTCGCGCCATGGGACTGGGTGATTGGCGTGGGAGCCTACGAGGACGATTTCCGTGACGCTCAAATTCGGGTGGATCACGCTCTGAATTCCATGGTGATATGGACCATGGTGGCGGCCGTCATCCTGACAATCGCCTTTGTCTTGTTCTCGTTTGTGCTGGCGGGAAGGATCGCCAATCCGTTGCGAGATGCCGCCGACTTTGCCCAGAAAGTATCTGATGGCGATCTGACTCAAGTCATCCATGTCGAACAGAAGGACGAGGTCGGTCAGTTAGTCGATGCTTTGAATCACATGTCAAAGAACCTGCGTGAAGTGATGAGCCAGATCCAGGATGCCGCCGAACAGGTAGCGTCCAGCAGTGAGGAACTCTCGTCCTCCGCGCAGAATCTTTCCAGCGCTGCCACAGAACAGGCTGCCAGCCTGGAGGAGACCTCCGCTTCCATTGAGGAATTGACAGCCTCCGTGGAGCAGAACGCGCAGCACGCCAAAGAAACCGAGCGGATAGCCGGGGACGCCGCAACCGCCATGGATGAAAGCGTCTCGCAAATGGTGAAAGCTGTGGAAATCTGCGGCAACACCGTGCAAATGGCGAAAGACGGCGGTACGGCGGTCAACAGCATGGTCGGCGCGATGAACAATATCGCTCAGAGTTCCAAGAAAATCGCGGAGATCATTAAGGTGATCGACGATATTGCCGACCAGACCAACCTTCTGGCGCTCAATGCCGCCATTGAGGCCGCCCGCGCGGGCGAAATGGGTAAAGGCTTTGCCGTGGTTGCCGTGGAAGTCCGCAAACTCGCCGAACGCAGCCAGGTGGCCGCCAAAGAGATTACCGGAATGATTACAGATACCGTGAGCCGAATCGAAGGCGGCGTGGGCCTGGCCAACCAGTGCGGATCGAGCCTCGAAAAGATCGTCGGCGGGATCGCGGAGGTGTCACAGACGATTGATGAGGTCTCGCACTCCAGCCAGAACCTGGCGGAGAAAATCCGTCAGACTGCGC
The DNA here is from genome assembly GCA_029557025.1 of Candidatus Omnitrophota bacterium. Classification (GTDB taxonomy): domain Bacteria; phylum Hinthialibacterota; class Hinthialibacteria; order Hinthialibacterales; family JAKPRU01; genus JAKPRU01. The sequence goes on from JAKPRU010000543.1 coordinate 5,043, forward strand.
AACTTGTTCAGGAAATCAGCACAGCTTGCGAGGAACAGTCATCCGGGTCAAACCAGATCCGCCAGGCGGTCATTACACTTGATCAAGTGACCCAGCAGAATTCCGCGACCTCTGAAGAAACTGCCGCGGCCAGCGAAGAGCTCGCCGGCCAGGCACAGATGATGCAGGAATTGATTTCCCGATTCAAAATCGGAGCGGAGTTTCACGAGGCAACAAGAACGCCAAAAGCCTCCTCTGCCGCAAACCGTCGTCAAGTCGCACCCCGGTCAACCGCAGAGAAATTGCGACTGCCGCCTCCGAAAGGCTCCACGCACAAAGAGGACAGCGATCAGGAATTCACCGAGTTCTGATTGATTCGCCTGGGCGCGCGGTGGAGGAGAACAGCCTGTCTCCTCCACCGCGTTTGCTTGATTCGACAGAATTACCGTGGGGGGATCTCTTTCCGGAGATCATCCTGATACAGACCGATTTCATCAATGGGAATCGGGCGGAAACCGGACATCCGAAGACCCGGTGCATCCGCTTTCCACGCAAGGTTACCGGAAGTCAGGTCCAGAAAACCGGGGTCGATGCGAGTAACCGTATTGTCCAATGTGTCTTGTTTGTCCCCGCCGCGGACCAGGAAATTCACACAGTTGACCGAAAGGTTACGCCAGATTCGATTCACAAAGGGATTCTCCTGCAGTCGTGCCAGCTCGGGATACCGAATACTGTACGGAGGTTCCGTCGCTTTGACAGCGCTCATAAATCCCTTGATGGTATCCGAATCCAGGAACTCGGCCCACCGCTCCTCGGTCCAGCACGAGAGACTGATGCCGAAGCGGCAATCCACAAATAGGTTGTTATCAATCCAATTGTCCTTGCCGCCATGAATCTGTACCCCGCCAAAATTACCGTCCGATGCCCGGTAAAACACATTTCCATAGATGACCGTCCCGCAAATTGCGTCGTCCAGTCGAATCCCCGCCTGTCCACACGCCTGTCCGCTGCCGATGTCATGCCAGAAATTATAGCGAAAGACATTCCCCCGATAGGTCGGATTGAGAAACATATCGATGCCCCCCTGATCGTCCGATTCACGCACAACATTGTAGACATCGTTAAATTCCACGAGATGATCGTTCCCTTCGATACGCATCGCATGGCATGGGGTGTCATGGAAACGATTGTGCGCGACACGAATGCCCACACCGTCCATGTACACCGCGGGCGTGTATGTGCGGTCGATTCGCGAGAAATCGTAGACATGACAATTCTCTACGACATGCCCAGCCGGTGCCAGAGTCTTCCGATTCCCTCCGCTCACGCTTAATCCTCCCCGCCCAAGCGTATACAGGTCGCACGCCATTACAATATGGTTCAATCCACCGCTGATCTGAATCCCCGTCCCGGCACAACAACGTACCGTACAACCGAGAACGCGGCAGGCCTCACCCCCCATTATGGTCATCCCATCTCCCCGTCCCGATGTGAAGGTTAATCCTTTCAGAGTCACATGCGACACATCGCGGAGAACGATCAGTGGGTCCTCGATTCTCGATATGACAACATCCGAATTACTGAGGTCGCCGGGCGGATAGAAGTACAGAATACCTGTTTCACGGTCGAGATACCATTCGCCGGGCATATCCATCTCTTCCAGCAGATTGAACATTCGGAAGGGCTGACCTTCCTTGAAACCGTACCCCGCGCCGTCCGCCGTCGTGATTTCTTTTTTCTCGAAATCGATCTTGTCTACTCGGAGCGTCGCGTCCGCCCAGTCATAATACCAGTAGCCATAGACCATGGGATCTCGGGCCGTCTTCCATCGGTCCATGCGGGGCGAATCGAAGATAAATTGTCCGGCATTGTCTTTCCGGTCCGGATCCGGTTCAATGATTTTCCCGGT
>JAKPRU010000558.1 GCA_029557025.1 Candidatus Omnitrophota bacterium
TGGCGGGACCGCACCGGCTTCTCACCGGCTTCCCTTTTATTTGCCTCGCGGCAAACACCACTCGAAATATGTCGAAACGGAATGCTACCACACAGGTGGTGGAAAGCAAGGGAAGGTGAGAATGCGGAAATCCCCGAATCCGCCATCCGCGATTTCTTCATCCCGTAATTTCCTCCAGCTGCCTCATCCCCGCGCGTGCCGGATACACAATCGCCGCCACCTGAAGCAGCAGGAAAAACGTCAACAAGATGGTGGAGTTTATATCCAGGATATCCCACACCCCGCTCACCGGGAGGTGCTGAACAAGCCACCCTTCCGCCGATCCCGGCAGCGCCATCCGCATCCATGAGCAGCCGAATCCCGCCGCGATAATCAGGACGCCTTCCCAGCCGTGTCCGTCCAGGAATGAGGCCCCCTCCATCGGCAGGATATTCATTATCAGCCGGGCCAGAATCGCCGCGCTGAACGCCAGGTACGACAAGGTCAGCGCCATTGACACCAGCGCCCCCGCGCTGGAGGAAACATCCGCCGCGCCCGCCGCATCAAAACGCGGATACACCGCACCCAGCCCCACTGTGCAACTCGTAAACCCCAGCGAAAGAATCGCCACAATCACCATCGCAATCCCGGAAAACGGCTGGCCCAGGTGAAGCACCCGGTTCAAAATCACCGTCATGATCTCCCCAATCGCCAGAATCCACAGAAAATGACAGGTATACTTCCCCAGGAAATACCGCGAAATCCCCACCGGACTCTTGCACACCGCCCAGAATGCCGTCCCCTCCAGGCTCATGGAGGGAAAGGCATACCGCAACGCCAGGGTCGCCTGCACAAATCCCAGAAGAAGGATATTGAAAAAGGAAATGATCGACCGGATCCGGTAAGCCTGGTCCGGAAACGAAATGTCCCGCACTTGCACCACATATAACGCCACCAGGGCCATCAGAAGCAGAAACTGCCCCCACTGGCTGAAATCACGCCGAAAAATAAACCATTCCTTAATCAGCAACGACCGAAACCAGTGCGGCAGCACGGTAAACGGAAATCGCAATCCAAACCGCTGGATATAGGACCGTCCACGTTTCACCGACCCGCGTTCCATGCAGGAAAGCCAAGCCGACCGGTATGTCCGATCTCCCAGGAACCACAGGAATGTCAGCAGAAGCCAGGCCGTGGAGACCAGCAGAAGGATCGGAAGAATCACATCCGGTTCCCGTCCCTCAATCGCAGACTCCACCAAGTCCGACATCCAATAGCTCGGAAGATACAGGTTGGAGGAAATCCGCAGATTCGCCAGCGCCTCTCCCAAGTGCTCCTGAAGAGATTCCGCTGTCCTGGCCTCGGAAATCCATGCCGCCGCGATCCGCCCCCACCAGATAAAGAGTACCGCTCCCCCCAGCGCAAACACCGCGAGGAACCGCTCGCGTCTTCTTCGCCCCACAACCTGCCAGGCCAGCAGCAACATCGCCAGCATCCCCAAGCCGGCTGCAATCAACAGGTACGGAATCACTCCCACGACCGCCAGCGGGTAAAACGACCAGGGCGCCTGGCGGCCTCGCCCGTAGGCAAACAGAATCGTCAGCACAAAAATCGCCGCCATCCAGCACCCTTTAATCAGCCCTTCCGCCGCCTGCGGGCTGAACACCTGCCCCGATGACAACGGCGACTGGTGCAGCAAAGTCAACTCCCGCGACTGGAACAGGTGAGAGTACGTGTTCACCAACTGGCTCAACACAATCATCACAAACAGCGTCATCAGGCCGAATGCAAAGGACCGCTTCACAATCAACGGCCCGACAATATCAATCGCCATCAGGTTGACACACAACTGCTTGATCCCCACAAAACAGATCGCTGCAAAAATCCCCAACAACGCCAGAAAACTCACCGCTCGTATAAACGAATCCAGGTTGAAGCGCCTCAAGGTCCGCCGCGCCAACAACCACTTCATCCTCAACACCCGATTCTCAAGCATCTTTCAATCCCTCTTGTCTGTTCCCATCCCTTTTTCCCCTTCTTTTCCGTTAGTTTTTGACTCTTAATCCTTAATTCTTAATTTCTTCTTCCTCCTCCACCTTCCTTTTACATAATTCCGAAACTCCTCAAAGTCTTCAAACTCCCTGTACGCTTTCGGAACCCCTTCGCTCACCGTGCGATAATCGCAGTTCTCCGTCTCGTATTGACGGCAGGCTTCCGGGCGATGCTCGTATATCCCGCACGTGGAATCTTTCCGAAGATACCGGCAGCGCGCATTGATCCGCACCATCCAGCATTTCTTCTCCACGAGGATCCCCACTCCCTCGTGAACCATATACCACCGGATATTATCCAGGTCCTCATCATCCTTCGGCTCTTCAATCTCCACCGTGATATATTGGCAGCACAAGGCTTTGCATTTCGAGCATAGTGTTTCCTTCCATCCGGCGCTCCCGCTTCCACTCGTCTTCCCCGGCAACTTCTTCATTCCTTTCCTTTCTGTCTCTCCTCCGCCATGGAAAAGTGACATTGCATTCTGCGGGTTGCATGGACCGGATGCAAGGGACGAGAATCAGCCCCGTCTTCCTCACCGAGACAGTCCCGCAAGATTCTCCTTAAAAAAACAGGCCAAATCCGATTGACATCGTTCTACAGGCAATCTATAATCCTGTTATTCAACACAGCATTTGAGATTCGGGTTGAACAAGTGCTTGA
>JAKPRU010000560.1 GCA_029557025.1 Candidatus Omnitrophota bacterium
TAGAACGCAGATTGATGGCGATTCTCCGGAATAACGCCTGTGCCAAAATAGCCCACCTGACATTTTTTACACGCGCTACCCCCCTTTGATAGATAGCATGTCACCCGACGACAGAAAATCTTCAATACATGTATCTCAAGAAGTACGCGCCTCCGCCGATAATTTTTTTAGAGAAATTGCGGAGTGAACGGAAAACTATGAGAAAAAAACAGAAACGCCGGCATCGGAGCGCCGGTGTTGACGTAGAAGGGAGGGATGTATGAATTAAGAAACGCCAAATTACCGGCGGAGATCGGAGTTCCGAGCCGGTGAAACGGCTAAGGGGTTTGGGCGAATCCCCTTAAAACACCCAGGTTGAGTGTCACCCGCCACAAAAAGGGAACTCAATGGGGGTCACGACCCGGCGAGTAAACCCGGCAAAGACTCTCACAATCACCCACCGGGAGCACCCCCCGGAACAGTTCGGCAGGGATGCCGAACCCGCCTTCAAGGAGGAAGAAACAATGAGTATCACTCGTGTAGTAAACAACATCGCTGCAATTAACGCCAACCGAAACCTCGACAACACCGGGATCAAGATACAGAAATCCATCGAACGATTGTCTTCCGGATTACGCATCAACCGTGCGGGCGATGACGCCGCCGGGATGACCGTATCCTCTCGTTTGAAAGCCCAGTTTTCCGGTATCAACCGTGCGGTCGAGAATGCCCAGGACGGCATCAACCTGATCAATGTGGCAGAAGGTGCGCTGGAAGAAGTGACCAACCGCCTGACCCGCATGAGAGTTCTTGCCATTCAGGCCGGTAACACCGGCGTAAACGACATCCAGGCTCGTCAGGCGCTTCAGGATGAAATCTTCCAAAGCATTGACGAGATCAACCGAATTGCCAACACCACCCAGTTCAATACCAACTATCTGCTCAATGGAGATTTCGAGATCAAGAGTAACCTGATCGACGGTCAGGATTATGTCGGCGTTCGGATCGACCAATCTCCGGTTGCCAGCACGTTGGACGGTGGCTTGTCCTTCCTGAATATTCACCGAACCAAAGTCGGTTCCGCGCAAATTGTCGCAGGCGAAGCCCAATTGACAGCGCAGACCGTCAATATGGGCATACGCAATCAGACCGATATCGCGGTATCGTTGGGACATTGGACCTCAACCGCGACCATCGATGGTGCGAATGCGTCAACGTCAACGGCTTTAACGAGCGCCTATTTTCAAGGCGTCTCGCTGTACTCCGGCGACTCGATCGTTTTTGAAGGAGTTCTTTCTGATGGTGTCCAGCGATTCGTCGGATCCATTTCCGTGGCCTCCAGCTATGATATCTCCGATCTCCTGAGCGCCATCAACAAAGCCATCCGTGATGCGGAGAATGCCTATTTCGGAAGCGCGGCAGCCGTTCCGTCCAGCTATCATATCACCGCCGCTTTCGGAACCGGTGCGAATGCGGGCCGGATTCTCCTCCGCAATACGACCGAGACATTCTCGGAGGCAAGTATCTCCATTTCCGTCACACGAAACAGCCGAAACGGTGAGCTGGCTGCCCAGGCAATCGGGGTCACACGGGCCGCGATTGGAAATGTCTCCATTCTGTCCGGTGGCGGGCAGGTCGGAAACAGCCTGTCGGCAATCACCGGTTCGACTTTCGATACCGGCAGCTTCACAATTGCTGTGGAAGATGTTGTCACGGCACAACAGCGATCCACGGAAAGCATGATCCAGTGGCTTGATACAAAC
>JAKPRU010000585.1 GCA_029557025.1 Candidatus Omnitrophota bacterium
TTCTATTACCATCCCCGCCCAATTCAGTAAAGAACCGGAGCGGTTATTTTCCGGGAAACGAGGAGACAAATCTAATGATAGTGCCGGATTTTAATCGGGCCGGCGGTTTGGTGCCCGCCATTGTTCAGGATGATGAAACGGGCGAGGTGCTCATGCTGGCCTATATGAACAGGCAGTCATGGGAAAAGACACTGGTGACGGGTCTGGCGACCTTTTGGAGCCGATCGCGGCAGGCATTGTGGGTGAAGGGGGAAACCTCGGGAAACGTTCAGGAGATCAAAGAAATCCGGATCGATTGCGATCTGGATGCCGTGCTGCTCAAGGTCCGGCAGCGAGGCGGGGCGGCCTGCCATACGGGATACCGCTCCTGCTTCTATCGCCGGATCGCCGCCGGCGGGCTGGAGGTGTGCGGCGAGAAGATATTCGATCCGGAGGAAGTCTATAAATGAATACGTTGCGGCTGGGAATACCCAAGGGCTCTCTGGAGGCCAGCACCGTGGACCTGTTCAAGCGGGCGGGATGGCGCATTACTTACGACAGCAGGAACTATTTCCCCGATATCGACGACGAGGAGATAACCTGCATCCTCGTGCGGGCCCAGGAGATGTCGCGATACGTGGAAGAGGGCATCCTCGATCTGGGGCTGACGGGTCGGGACTGGATTGTGGAGAACGATTCCGATGTGGTGACGGTGACGGACCTGATCTATTCAAAGGTGTCGGCGCGGCAATCACGGTGGGTTCTCGTGGTCAGGCAAGATTCGGAGATTCAATCCATAGCGGACATGAGGGGAAAACGTATCTCCACCGAACTGGTCAATTTCACCAAGAATTATTTCCGGGAACGGGGGATCGATGTCCACGTGGAATTTTCCTGGGGGGCCACGGAAGCCAAAGTCGTGGAGGGGCTGGTGGACGCCATCGTTGAGGTCACGGAAACAGGATCGACGATTAGGGCCAACAAACTCAAGATCATTCATGAATTGATGAAAACGAATACGCAGTTGATCGCCAATCGCCTCGCCTGGG
>JAKPRU010000593.1 GCA_029557025.1 Candidatus Omnitrophota bacterium
GAATCCAACTGACCGACGGACGGCTTGTTGCGCCGTGTAATCACGGGACCAGCAACGATGACAAGGATATGCACTCCCATATCATTTTCAGCGATGACGGCGGCACGACCTGGCAAATCGGAGGTATGCAGGAAGGCTGGACAGATGAATCCACCGTGGTCGAACTCGCGGATGGTGCGCTGTATCTGAACATGCGTAACTGTCGCGGGACCAATCGACGGGCCTGGTCCATCAGTCACGACCGAGGTTTGCGCTGGTCCCCCCTCGGAGAGGACGAGACGCTGGTCGAGCCGGTCTGCCAGGCAAGCGTCCTTCGATTGAGCACGGAAAAAACACACGGGAAAAACCGCATTCTGTTCTCGAATCCCGCAAGCATTCGCCGTGAGAATCTGACCGTTCGATTGAGTTATGATGAATGTGAAACCTGGCCCGTGGCGAAAACACTCTGGCCCGGACCCGCCGCCTATTCGGACCTGGCGGTCACCTCCGACGGCAAAATCGGCTGCCTGTTCGAATGCGGCGAGAGCGGCCCACGCGAAATGATCGCCCTTGCATTCTTTACCCTGGAATGGCTTACCGACGGCAAGGATCGGCTATGAGAAAACTGTCTCAAGAACCACAAACAACTTCCCCGAGTCCGGTGGAAACGTGTGCGGCTTCGCCCCTCTTACATTCGCAAATCAATAAGGAGTCCTTTTCATGCACACACTTAAATCAACCCGTTTCATCCTGATATTCCCGATCCTCGTTCTGATGGCGCCTTTCTCCGATGCGGACCCGGCAAAACGGCTGAATAATCTCGTAACCGAACTTCTTCGCATCGAATCCTTCACACCCGAAAACGGGGACGAAATCAGATTCACCAATCCAAGAACCGGATGGATTTACATGGCGCTCAATGCCGGCGACACCGACACCCCCGTGGACATTCTTCTCCAGGAAAAAACTATCCTCCAAAGCGATGGTCAATCCGCTGAACCGATGGAGACAATGCGACTGCTCCCCGAAGGCGAGCATCGCCTCACTGTTCGGAGCAAGGGCAAACCGAGAATAAAGTCCTTTATTGTTCGAACCATGCCGGAGACCCACTATGTGCGATTTCCGCAGGAACCGCGTTTTCCCGAGCTGGGTGAGTTCAGCTGGCCCTGGCTGAAAAAACACGTGCTGTCCAGTGTCAACACCGTCGTGGGATTTCCCGAAAAATCCGGAGAGGCCATTGATGAATGGACCGGCAGCGGACGAAAGTTCATCTCCTATGGCAGTCTTCCTCACGATAAAGATCTTAACGGAACTGCGGCATTCGAGTACTGGTACAAAAATCCCGGATTCCAGGATCCACGCCTTTCCGGACTGATCGCCGATGAGTTCCAGGGCCGCCAGCATCCGCTTTATCCCGCGTGGATTGAGGGGATGCGCCTCCTCGGCGAAAAAGTGCGGGGAACCGGTCGGGCGTTTTATGCCTACTGCGGCGGGCCGGGCATGTACAGCCGCCCGGAAACCCGCCAACTCGTCCGCACGGTTTTCGACGCCGGATTTTATATGGCTTGGGAACGCTACCACCATGAAATGCCGACCCTGGCGGAAGCCGAAACATTCATGGACGGGTTGCTCGGAAAAGAGATGGCAAAATGGCGCGCCACTTTTCCCGGTTGCGAAAAACATATCGTCCTTGTGCTGGGTATTTTCGCCACCGGCCCCGACCTGGATGTACAGCCGGAGGTCAACTACAAAGTCTGGATGGATATGCAGATGCAGTACCTCGCTACACATCCTCTATTCGACGGACTGTTCGGCATCCATTGGTGGTACTCCGGCGCGGCCAGTGAAGAATTACTGCGGTGGGAAAGCGCTCTGTACCGTCATTACTGCATCGAGGGCGCGACAGAACGGCTGTCAAGCCGTTACGGGTGGACCTACATGCTTCCGCACATCCAAAATCCCGACTTCTTCCATGAACTCGAAGAATGGCAGCCGGAACCGGCCTCCGCCGACAGCATCAAAGCCGGATATCTCGAACGATACGCACAAATCCAAAACCGCTACTGGCACCGCGGGAGTTATCCCGACGAACCCGCGGGAAATACCTATTTGTGGACCAAACGACAAGCCGAACGTCCCAATATCGTTTCCCAGCAAATCAAACAACTTGTTCCCGGAAATGTCTACACAGTGCAACTCATCACAGCGGATTACCAGGACATCATTCACGGCCGCTCGGAGAAGAAACAGCACGCCGTTTCGTTAGTCGTTGACGGTGCCGAAACGATTCCGCAAGGCAGCTATTACAGCATCCCTGTGTCCGGTTCCTCATCGCACCCCCAATTACCGTTCGAGAACGGCCCGGCCTGGTTCAATCACCATCGTGTCATGTTCAAAGCTACCGGAGAAACCGCCCGCCTTGTCGTTTCCGACTGGGCTTCCCCGAACAATCCGGGCGGCGAAATCGGCCAGGAACTCATGTACAACTATGTCCAGCTTCAGCCATATTATGTCGAGTAATCTCGGAAGGACATTGTGGGTAGCGGAACATTCTCACTGCTGGGACCAAACCGGCTTGATGCTCAGGATATCCTTTAAGTAAACCGTGTACTCTCTACCTTTCTGCCGGATCTTGAAGACGAGTCGATCCGGATCAACCCAGCAAATCGGTTCCGTAACATACTCATCTACCTGGCCGGACGTTTCATTGTGCATAGTGAACTGCACGGGTATCCCGGATGTGATGGCCTGTGTGACAACCGCTCGTATTTGGTTCAGCGACGCGGATCTGCGCGAAACAATCTTCTTCTCTTTCGATCCGTCCATGGTTACGCATATATTGAATTCATCCATTTGTTTCTTCAAGTCGGACTCGATATTCTCATCCGCGCCGAGGGAATGGAACTCGGGTACATCCAGCTGTTTCGAAGTATGTCTCTTCCGTCGAGACTCCTTTTCGTAACCCCTGTCTTTCACCGTGTGATCGACTAAATTGAGTTTCATGCGTTTGAGTATCCGACGGATTTCGGGCAGATCCTCCAAAGGAGCGGAGAACAGGGTGGGAGTAACGGCTACAAGGGGGAACTCCCGCAACAGCCCGTCTCGAATGCTCCCGGCCTGTTCCTCGTCGTCGGCTTGAATCAACACGGCCGTTTGGATCGAGAAACAATGATAGCTGCGCTGCCATTCCTCCAGGTTGGCCAAGACAACTTCCGGGACAGGCCGGGTAACTGCCTTCCGCAATGTTTCGCGGCATTTGTCCAGCGAACAACCGGCGTGGATGGCTTTTTGGACCTGGGAACGGGTAAAGCGCAGCAGCATGGTCCGTTCCGCACTCACAACCTCCACAAAGGGGGCCAGATCGTTGCCCACCTCTGCAAGCCGGGTCAGATCCCCCAGGATTTCCTGGTTGGGCTGAACAACAAGGAAACCGTTCTTCTCGGCTTGTGGAATCTCCTTGCCGTTCAGAAGAGCGGTCCCAAGTGCCGTTCGAACCAACAAGGGATGCTGATCCTTATCCCGCAGTACTTGAAAGACGCCGCAATACGCCAATTTCCACAGATATAGCCCCACAACATCCTTACAGTCCTCCCAAAGATGGATCGAGTACTCCCCGGGATACGGGTCGGTCCAATCCAGGAATTTCTGCGCGTCCAAGGCCATCCCGTCCGGAAGCGCACGGATCAAATCGGCGATGAATTGGCGAAGGAGCGCTTGCGGGTTGTCCCAAAGAGTCGTAACATTCATGCAGAGTGAAAACAGGAGATGATGGGATTCCTCAATGGCCTTGAAAGACTCTTGCGGAATACTCCAAATCCTGTGATCGCCGGCCAGAAAACCGCCTTGGCTGCCCACTTCAAACATACAGGCCACGCGGGGCAGCAAAGGTTCATTGTACACACAGTCGTACGGCAGCAGGACATCGTCTGCCAAGTCAAGCGGTCGCATATACTTCGCCAGTTGGCGCTGAAATCGAAGGTGCGGATATCCCTCGAAGGTTTGGGGTATTCCGTCCGGCGATCCCGCGTAGAACAACATGAGAAGATCCCCGGCCAGATAACTGTGTCCCGGCGGCACCTCGGTGTGCGGGGCGGGAACCGGAACCGTACAGGTTGCAAGTATGTTCTGTATCAGAAGAGTCGAGAATGCCGTCAGCATTTCCTCGGATACAACATACACGTCTCTGTAAAACCCACTCGGATCGACGTACTTATGGAGAATGCCTCGTGCCCGCAAATTCCGAAACGGTGCTTCCCCAGTATCCTTGCCTGAACTCATGCCTCCCCGCGGCCCGTTCAGGACGGGAATGCCTCCCCGGCGAATCAGACGATACAAAAGGGCACGCTCATCGGCGGTCGAGGTCTCCAGAAACTCTTTCATATATCCGGGAGCCGACAATCGTTTGCAGAGAGTCAGAATCAGGGCCTCGTGACTGAGGACCTTTGGGAGATCGCCGACCTGACGTTTCAGCATCTCTTGGAGGTAGTCATACGGGTACTGCATGAGTATATCGACTAACTTCATTCCACTCTATCGTCCGGGAAAATAGATAATGGTCCGATAGTCAGACCTGTTTGGGCGGTATAACGGCAACGCCCGGCGCGGTCGGGTTCCTCGATCCGTTCGGATTCCACCGGCCCCTTCCGCCCCGCCGACTCCCGGTCCGCTTTCTCGGCGGAGAGCCGAGACGCCGCCGTTGACACAAACAGAAAAATCCATGCCACTCCAATGGATTTCACAATCTCACTTTTCCGCGACATGACGTTTCTTCTCTGCATCTGCCTCCAATCTGAAATAGGAAAAATAGAGTCGATTACAAAATCTGTAACAACCCCGACCCATTTCAGGAACGTCCGTAATCACGCCCATCTCTTTCATCTTCCTGATGAAATTGCCAAAGACTCCTTTTTCACTTTGACTTAGTAAACTGAGGAGTTCTTGTCGCTGAAATATCAACTTCTCCGTATTAGTACTTTCAACTACTTTTCGTAGAATCGATCGATACCGCTCGCTCCGAATGAATCGAAATACCTGCGGTTCCACATACTTTCTGCCGATAATGCTCACCGCATCCGAAATTCCCATAAATGTACTGACTCTATCCAGGCAATCAGTCCAGATTTTTTTGAATACGGCATCCCCGATTTCATGGGCCATGGCAGGCAATCCGCCCGTGTACCTGATAAGAAGCTCTAAGGCGTCGTCTTCAACCGTAATTCCGACTTTAGAAAAGGAATTCAAGTAGAATTCGCGCGTTTCCTCATTCGACCACGGTTCAATGGAAATCAGATCGAAAACCCGCGCCAGGGAAGGCTGAAGTTTGATGAGAGATTGCCGCCTTTCCTCCAACCCGACAAGCACCAGACATAACGGCAGCAGCGCGCTCGATGTCGCAATTTCATCCACCAGGCTCTTCAGCCAATTCGCAAAATCCTCCGAGGTCGCCAATCCGTTGATGTCGTCCAGAATAATCAGAAGCCCTTTCTTCTTGTCATGCAGCCTTTTTGAAAGGCTGCGCAATGCTGGGGCAAAATCATGAACCATGCGTGTCAGTTCCGAAGGTCCCGCGTCGAATTCCAGACTGACCCCGAAAAGCCCGACCTCTCGAATGTGGTCTCCAAAAAAATCTTTGACCCTCTCATGCCAGGTCTTATCAAGACTGTCTTTCAAGAGGCGATCGAAAACACGACGGACCATCTCCGTCAGAGTCGTCACACCGCCCAAAAAAGTATGCAATCCAAGAATCTGGTTCTCCCGCTCCACAAGATGCCGAACAAACGAGGCCAGGGAACTTTTTCCGATCCCCCGTTCCCCGGACAGAAAGGCGATCTGCAATTGGCCTTTAGAGGCCCGGATGATCTTGTCACGCAGATGGGTGATCTCGGCTTGACGCCCAACAAAAAACTCCACCGGAACAGGAATCCCCGGTGTAAACGGGCTATAGTCTCGCTGCATGACCGTAACCTCAGAATGATCCGACAGACCGCCGCCAACGGCATTTATCCGATTGTTTCGGTTCCGATGGCACTTGTCAAGAAATAGGCGCTTAAGGGATAAGGCCGGTATCAGGCGATGGCAGGTTTTTGTCTCTTCCGCCTGGGGGAGGATAGATTGAATCCCCTATCCGCATCGGCAGGGCGCAACGGAAGCTGAGCCGGGAACGCACAAACCCACTGGTATCCGCATTGATTGCGGCGATACAGTAATGATCTCAACAGAATCCCTGGAGCATTGAATGAAAAATAGACACCTTTTGGAGATTCTCAAACCGGTCCGGTATGCCGGTGGGGAGTGGAATGCCGTCCTCAACAAAACAGCCGCGCGCCTGCGCTTCGTTCTCGCTTATCCCGATGTGTATGAAATCGGCATGTCTTATCTCGGCCTGCATGTCCTGTACGATGTACTCAACCGTCGGGAAGACATCTGGTGTGAGCGAACGTTCGCACCATGGTCCGACAGGGAAGCCCAGATGCGGCAGCGCAACGAGACGCTGACCACACTGGAATCCGGCCTGCCGGTCTCCCAGGCAGATATTCTCGGCATATCATTCCAGCACGAGTTGACCTATACAAATGCCCTCCTGCTGCTGGACCTGGCCGGACTTCCCTTGTGCAGTCGGGATCGCGACGAGACCCATCCCCTGGTGATCGCGGGGGGGGCTTGTGCGTTCAATCCCGCGCCCATGTCCCCGTTTGTCGATGCCTTTGTCATCGGAGAAGCCGAGGAGGCTGTCCTGGACCTCGCCGATTCTGTCCTGGAGTCAAAAGATCGCTATCGCTCGCGCCTCGAAACTCTCCTGGAATTGTCCAAACTGGAGGGTGTCTTTGTCCCCTCTCTTTACAGCACAATCCATAACCGGCTCGGCGAACTCTGTTTCGGCCCCCCGCTGTACCCGGCAGTGCGTTCCACTGTCCGCAAGCGGCTGATCGACTTTGACAGTCACCCGTATCCCGTCAATCAGCCGGTCCCGAATGCGCGAATCGTTCAGCGTCGGGTCGCCCTGGAGATCATGCGTGGATGCGCACGGGGTTGCCGATTCTGCCAGGCGGGTTTTGTCAACCGCCCTTTGCGGGAACGTTCCGTAACCCGACTGATCGAGGATGCCATGCGCGCCATAGACTCCACCGGCTACGATGAGGTCTCTCTTCTTTCGCTTTCGACCGGAGATTACAGCCACATCCAGGACCTCGTCTCGTCCCTCATGGATCATTGCGAAAACCGGCAGGTTTCCGTTTCCCTTCCCTCGCTGCGGCTGGATGGATTCGCCGAAGAAATCCCCCGCAATCTGGAACGGGTGCGAGGCGGCGGACTGACCTTTGCGCCGGAAGCGGGAACCGAACGCCTCCGACGCGCCGTCAACAAGGCCATCCCGGACGCTGCGATTCTCGACACCATTCGCCAGGCCATGGGCAAGCACTGGGAAAGCCTCAAACTCTACTTTATGATCGGCCTGCCCACGGAAACGGAAGAGGATATCGCCGGAATCGGACGTCTTGTCGGAAAAATCCGTGGAATGCTCCGGGGGCAAGGTTGGCGGCGGGGAACCATCCATGTCTCCATCGGGACATTCTGCCCAAAACCGCATACACCTTACCAATGGTGCGGACAAATTTCCGCAGCCGCGTGCGAGGACCATCTCCGTATTCTGCGTTCGGACCTTCGGCAGAACGCAATCAAACTCTCCACCCACAATCTCGAACCAAGCCTTCTGGAGGCCATTCTGGCTCGCGGGGATATCCGTCTCGCGGGAGTGATTGAACTGGCTTTCCGCGCCGGATGCCGGTTCGATGAATGGTTTGAGTGTTTCCGTTGGAACCTCTGGCAGAATGCTTTCCGGCAGATGGGATTGCACCCCGAAAGCCTGGCCGAAAAGACCTACCGGCGCGAGGACCTTCTCCCCTGGTCCGTGATTGACATCGGGGTCCGACCGGAATATCTTTGGCAGGAATATCAGCGAACCTTTGAGGACCGGCCCAGCGATCACTGCGGACAGGATGGCTGCCGGGTGTGCGGTGTGTGTGATGGAGACTCTGTGCGCACCATCCGCTCGTCCGCCTACCAACCGCCTCCTCAGGAACCGGCCCCCACTCGGCAAGAAGGAACCTTTCGCTATCGGCTGAAATATGCAAAACACGGTCCGGGAACATGGCTGTCTCACCACGATCTCCTGGAAACCATGAACGCCATTTTCCGGCGGGCGGGTGTCGCATTAGCCTTCTCACAGGGATTCCACCCGCACCCGAAAATCACCTTCGCCGGGGCCTTGCCGGTCGGAATGGAAAGCTGGGGCGAATACCTCGAAATCAGTACTATTTATCCTTGCCGGGAAGATAAACTGTGCGAAGATCTCAACGCCCATTCCCCGGCAGGTATTGAATGGATCGCCGCGGTTCCGGTCGAAAAGAATGAGCCGAAAATCGGATCCATCGTACTTGCTGATGAGTTTCGGATTTCCTGGGAGGATGGGGGAGGCGAGTTGACGGAGCCATCCGTGGAAACACAACAGAAATTCCACGTCGCTTCCTGGCTCCGGGAAGAAAACTCCGTTCGCCTGATCGTCGTCCATTCCGAGGGGAAACCGCCTCAGATCCGGAAAATCCTGAGCGATCTTCAGGAACAAGGCGCAGTTCCACACTCCTCCTGGATTGAACGACTCGATCAGCTTCGCAAAGATGGAGATCGTTGGACGCCGATCATCGCGGCGTCGAGGTCACTTGCATGAAAGCGGAACGCCGAATCTTCGTATCCTGTGACGATTACGAAACGCGAGTTGCAATCTTTGAAAACTCCAAACTGGCCGAGTACTTTTTTGAACGCAAAACCCAGGAGCGCAACCAGGGCAATATCTACAAAGGCCGAGTCACCACGATCGTTCCGGGGATCGAGGCGGCTTTTGTGGATATCGGGCTGCCGCGCAATGCCTTTCTTTATGTCAACGATTTGTATCCCGCCCGCAAGGATTTCGGTGGCCTGTTCGACGATCCGGAAATCATGGGGGAGGATGAGGAATCCGAGGAACCGGCTCTCCCGCCTGCCACCATTTCGGACCTGCTGAAAGAAGGCCAGGAAATCCTCGTCCAGCTCTATAAGGAACCCATCGGCGCAAAAGGATGCCGAGTCACGACCAATATCTCCCTGGCCGGAAGATATACCGTACTCCTGCCGAACTCCGCCCATATCGGCGTCTCCCGGAAAATCGAAGCAGAGGAAGAACGCGAACGACTCCGTCATTACGCCGAACAAGCCGGCCCCGCCGGTATGGGGCTGATCGTCCGAACCGCCGCGCGCGGATTGTCCGAAACGGAACTCCGAACGGATATCGAATCCCTGGTCAACCGCTGGAATGAAATCGATCAACGCAACGAGCATAGTCATGCTCCGATGCTGATCTACAGCAGTCCCGGCCTCCTGGCCCGCTTGGTCCGCGACTACCTGGATGACGATTTCATCGAAATGGTCGTCGAGGGGGAGGAAGTGTTCGATGAAATCCTCCGATATGTGCAAGAGTTCGCTCTGAGTACGTGCCGCATATCACCCTGTATGACGACGAAGAACCGCTGTTCATCTCGGCGGGCATCGAGGCCGAAATTAGCACCCTTCGATCCCGGCGGATTTGGCTCCCCTGCGGCGGACATATCGTGATCGACGAAACAGAGGCCCTCACCACCATTGACGTCAACACGGGACGCTATGTCGGCAAACGCAACCTGGAGGAAACGGTCTACCGGACCAACATGGAGGCCGCCGCGGAAATCGCGCGACAGATACGCCTTCGGGACATCGGCGGGATTATCATCATCGACTTTATCGACATGCGCATCCCCGGCAATCGCGAACAGGTCACCCAACGCCTGACCGAATGCCTGCGACGAGACCATTCCCGCGCGAATATCTTCGAACTCACCGAACTGGGCCTGCTCCAGATGACCCGCAAACGGGTCCGGAAAAGCCTGAACAAAGCCATCACCCAACCCTGCCCGTACTGCAAACGGGAAGGGTACATCCTTTCCACGGAATCCATGACCATCAAGGCATTGCGCACCGTGGAGGAGATTTGCCGGGCAGGGTGCGACGGTCCTGTGAAATTGCGGGTCCATCCCCGTGTCGCCGAACAAATCGAGGAACGCTTTCAGGAACAGATCGGACGCCTGGAGAAACGATACGGGGTCCGCATCGAAATCCTTGCCGACCGGGAACTCCACTTCGAACAGATTATAGAGGACCACGTTCTATGACCACGGCCTATTCCCGCAAAATGGCGGGCCTTCTGACCGAACAACGCAACCCGAATACCCTGGAGATCGACCGAAAATCCGTTCGCGAAATCCTGGAACTCATCCACCAGGAGGATCGGAACGCAGTCGATGCCGTCGGACAGGCCCTTCCGCAAGTGGAACAGGCAGTCGAACTGGTGGAGCAGGCTTTCCGAAAGGGTGGCAGACTGATCTATGTGGGAGCGGGAACCAGCGGACGGTTGGGGGTGCTGGATGCGGCAGAATGCCCCCCAACGTTCGGAGCATCCCCGGAAATGGTTCAGGGAATCATTGCCGGCGGGTATACTGCCCTCCACAGGGCCATCGAGGGCGCCGAGGATCATCCCGAAAACGGGGCCGCCGCCATCCGCGAGAAACAGGTCGGCCCCAAGGATGTCGTCATGGGGATCGCCTCATCCAGTGTCACCCCCTTCGTCCTTGGCGCTTTGCACGAGGCCCGACAACTGGGGGCACGGACCATCTTCCTTTCCTGCACTCCGGTTCTCCAGGAAAACAAACCGGCGGATGTCATCATCGAACTTCTCGTCGGCCCTGAGGTCATCACCGGCTCCACCCGGATGAAAGCGGGAACAGCGACAAAACTCGTGCTAAATATGATTACGACCACTTCCATGATCCGCATCGGCAAGGTCTATCAGAACCTTATGGTCGACCTGACTGCCACCTGCAACAAACTGCGTGACCGCGCTCATCGCATCCTCACCCTCCTCACCGATCTCACGTACGAACAGGCCGGAGATTTATTGACTCAAGCCAACATGCACGTCAAAACAGCACTCGTGATGTATCTATGCAAAAAAAACCGCGAAGATGCCGAAAAACTCCTCAAACAGGCCGACGGAATGGTCCATCGGGTGCTTGAAAAGGCCAAAAATCCGTAAATCTGGCCGAATGAGACCATTGTGTCCAACTGTGGTAAAGATACCACAAAATTGAAAAAGTTGGGTGCAAATACCGCACCCTGGGGTTTTTTCGCCAGATTTCTTGTGTTATTCTCGTTCCGGTTCTTCCAAAGTGGATCAACCTTATTTCCTTGAGATTGAACGCCTTTGGGAGGTTTATGAAGCCCGTTGGGGCAGAGAGAGATCGAGGCTGCCGAAGCAGATGAAAGCTGGAATGCAAATTGCATCTTGGAATTTGCGTATAGCGCTTTCATGAATCAGTAGGTTCTGGCTCACAGTCGCTGCTTCGGCGGATAGGTTTGTACCAGATTCCTACTGCTTTTTTTTGTCTTGTGAGAAAACGCAGCGGAGTCGGGAGGCGTCTTATCTTATGGGTATTCATCTTCCCTGCGTTCGCAGGCGGTGATGTTGAGAGGTTATGAGGGGACATACCGGCCTGTGCGGAAAATCAGCCAGGCGAACCCAGACGGGGGATGTAAACAATGAAAAGACGAGAGGGAAACCTGGCTGTCGCAGAGGTTTCATCGCAGAGTTCTGATCGGAACATTTATATTCACCCTGCCGCGGTGCTGGCAAAAAACGTGAGCCTCGGCAGGGGTGTTCAAATTCACGCAAATGTCGTCATCGCGGATGGCGTTGTCATTGAAGATGGCGTCCGGATCTTCAATGGCTGTTACATCGGCGAAGACTGCATGATCGGGGAAAACACAATCATTTATCAGAATTGTGTCATTCGCGAAAGGACTCAGATCGGCAAACGGGTCGTCCTGGAAGCCGGGGTCGTCATTGGCAGCGACGGATTCGGGTATGCCAAGGACACCAATGGAGATCAGTGCAAAATTCCCCAGATCGGGTATGTCGTGATTGGCGATGATGTGCGGATCGGCTCCAACACAACTGTGGACCGTGCCACTCTCGGCAAGACAGTCATCCTTAACGGAGCCGTGATCGGAAGCCTTGTGCAGGTGGCGCACAATGTCACGATTGGGGAACACACCGTGATTCAGTCTCATGTCGGGATTTGCGGAAGCAACCGGATTGGGTCCGATGTGTTTGTGGGGCATGGGGTGGGAATGGTCGGCCATATTGTGGTCGGGTCCGGTGCCCACTTGGCTCCCTGTGCGGGAATCACCAAGGAAGTTCCCGAGGGCGCGCTGGTGTATGGATACCCCGGATGTGGCTACGAGGAATACCGCCAACGCCGTGACTCGTTCCGCTCTCTCCCCGACCTGTGGAAACGGGTCGAGGAGCTGGAGAAGAAGGTGCAGGGGGAGTAAACCGGCTGACCTTCAGAATCTTGAAATCAAGTAGGGGAGGCTTGCACTGACCCGCCTTTCACACCACCACAGGTACCATGCTGTGGACTCCAGGCAAGACGGAAGCCAAGGTCTCGACGGCACGAGATCCGACGCCATCAAACCGGGGGCCGGCAACTGCTGGTGCCGGTGCAGTAGGGATTGGGTTTTACAATCCTCTGGTAACTCTTTCGACTTCCAGATTATCCACGATAATCGCCGAGGCGGTCCCTGTGGAGCCATTTTGAACCACGTTGATGATCGGAAATGAGGGATTCTCTGTGATGAATCCGCCGCCGATGGTGATTGTCATGGGAGCATTGCTGAGTGCAGGTAACTTGTCGCCGTTCACGAAGGTCCCCACATTCCCATAGCCGTTTGTCATCACCAGGGCAACCACACCGCCGGTGCCCGATAACCGATTTGCACCCACAGACGCTCTCAAGATATGTGGAAATCTGCCTTGCAGTTGAGTAGCGAAAATGCCCACATTTGCAGCATCATCGGCGGGCTGAATGGAAAGAGAAACCTGTTTGCCGTTCGGAGTATCGGCAAGGAAAGCAACACTCCCACGATTCTGATTTACATTTAAGAAGACATTCGCGTTGTCGCCGTCAAACGAGCCGTTTGCATCCAGGATGACGGCTTCATCGGAGAGTTCCGGTAATTCCTGGATGGTCAGATTGTCGTAATACACTTTGATGCCGGACTGCGCTGTCCCGCCGAGCGCAACCTGTACTCCCAAATGAACTGCATCATCCGGCGGGTCGTAAATCAGAACCAGATGTCCCCACTGCCCCACGGGCACGTCAGGGCCGCTTGCCTGGGTGAATCCCATATCTACCCCCATTGGCGCATTCAGTACGGCTAGCGCTGCTGACGCGCCCGGTCCTTCCGCCATCACATTCGCGGTGAACATCTTTGGACCCGGACCGACTGCGATGGGTGTCGTCTGAACGGATAATGTGCCTT
>JAKPRU010000502.1 GCA_029557025.1 Candidatus Omnitrophota bacterium
TGATATCCCCGACGGTTCCGGGTGCGATTTCCGGGGAGGCATCCGCAATGAAATAGTCGAGCTCGGCGAAATCCGTTTCTTCGGCCTGGAGAATATCGGGACGTGGCCCGTATTTTTTTCGGAGTTCATTGTAGAGTTCCAGCACTCGTTGCATATAGTCCTTGGGAGGCTGCTGTCCGGCGCTGATGCGGTTTTTGACGCGGGTGGGGCCGCTGTTGTATGCACGGATGCCGTCCCGGACATTTCCGAATTGCAGGATCAGCGTGGAGAGGTGCAGGACTCCGAGCCGGACGTTCTGGATCGGATCAAGCAATGTTTTCTGGCCGGTCCATTCCATGGGCCGATCATTGTCCCAGAGATTGGGGGATTTATCGACGACCTGCTCGGCAAGGTCTTTTCCGACGAACGGCATCAATTGCATCAGGCCGGTCGCACCCACCTCGGATTTGGCATCCGGGTGAAAGGCAGATTCCGTAATGATGATGGCGACAATCATCAGCGGATCGTACCCGAACCGTCGGCTTTCATTGAAAACGGCGTCGGCCAGTTTTGCCTGATCGTTCTCGTTCATAGCGCCTTCGCTGAAGTCTTTGATTACATCGAGGACTTTGAGTCGTTCCTCCAGTTCCGCGATCCTTCGGTTGAGGTCGGCCCGCTCGAGATCGAATTTCTCAGCCTGTTGCCGGATTTTCTCCTGGGCGCCATCCAGTTCCTTTTTCATTTCGAGGGCATTCAGTTGCTGTTCTTTGAGTTGTGCATCTTTCTGGGCGATGATGAAGTAGGAGCCGACGACATAGCTGAGGAATAGGAAAAGGAGAATGGCCGCCACGGTGGGAGACAGCTGGATGCTGGGACGTTTGCGGCGCAATGTATGGTATTTGACCATGAGTTACCTCAGCGGTATCCGACAGGCTGGAAGTCTGTGCCACCCATTCGGGGACAATTCATGAGTTTCCCCTGCACCTTCTTCAAGACCTCATTTTCTCCGTCTCCCTCTGGGAGAGGGTTGGGGTGGGGATTCTCCGGCAGGCATCGGACCTTGCCATAATGAAATAGATTATCATATAAAGGACATTTTGTACCGTTCTCCTCACACCGACCCGGCGGGGTTCGGGTAGGGAGTGATCGGGGAAAGACTGTC
Source organism: Candidatus Omnitrophota bacterium (assembly GCA_029557025.1). GTDB lineage: Bacteria > Hinthialibacterota > Hinthialibacteria > Hinthialibacterales > JAKPRU01 > JAKPRU01. The sequence continues at coordinate 1,142 of JAKPRU010000502.1, forward strand.
GGTATACCATTCTCCTTGACACAAATGGGGGAATCCAGTAGCGTTTAATTTCCTTGAGATCGCAGGTTTTTCTGCGAGAAAACCAGGAAACGAACGATATTTTCGGGAGAATGACAATACGAGTCTCTCCCGAGGAGGAAACAGAGATGGTGGAAGGCAAGGCTTTGGGCCTCATAGAAACTCGCGGTCTGGTCGGTTCGATCGAAGCCGCCGATGCGATGGTAAAAGCCGCCAGTGTCACGTTGATCGGCAAGGAAAAGGTCGGGGGCGGATTTGTGACCGTCATGGTACGCGGCGATGTCGGCGCGGTTAAAGCGGCCACGGATGCCGGCGCGGCAGCGGCGCGCAAAGTCGGAGAGGTTGTCTCCGTGCATGTCATTCCGCGTCCGCACTCCGAACTCGAGAACATTCTGCCGAAACAGGGCTGACAAGACGGACCTTTGCGGAAGAACGAGTCGGATCACCGGTGACTTGGGGACGCCCGAACTGACAAACGGCGGCCGCTGGGTTGCCGGTGTATTGTTTTGGGCGTGAGTTTGGACCTTCACCGCGACTTTCCTCGGGGGAAAACGAGAAGAGCATGAGGCGAATGGCCCCAACGGGACTGATGCGCATGAATCGAGGGACCAACTAAAAGGACCCTCACCCCAACCCTCTCCCGGGGGAGAGAAAAGACGATTTCCCGGAGGGAGAGAGAAGAGGCGGTTTTGCAGAAGGTGTAAGGGGGCAATTCATGGATTGCCCCGGCGTTTCGTCATTCCGGCGAAAGCCGGAATCCAGGGTCCACGAGATGACCGGCACGGGGTCTCCAGCCTTTGGTGAGGTTGCCCGGAAAGCACAGAGACTCCGGAAGGGACTATTAGCAGGGAACAAATGATGGTGGATGAAGTCGATCCCCGCGCGATAGAGGAGATTGTTCGGCGTGTCATGGACCGTCTGGTCCGAGAAGAGCCGCCAACCGATCCGAATCGGAAGGCGGTGCGGATTGGGGTCTCGGTTCGTCACCTTCACCTGTGCCAGGAGCATGTGGAGATTCTGTTCGGGCAAGGGTATCACCTGGAACCACGGAATGAGCTCTATCAAAAGGGGGAATACGCCAGCACGTCGGTGGTGACCCTGGTTGGACCGCGAATGCGGTGCATGGACCAGGTTCGGGTTCTTGGTCCCACCCGGGACCAAAGCCAGGTGGAGGTATCCCGCACAGATGCGATTTTTCTGGGGATCGATCCCCCGGTTCGCCCTTCCGGTAATCATGAGGGAACCGGCGGGATCATTGTGGTGGGGCCGGTCGGAGTTATTCACCTGAAACGGGGGGTGATCCGCGCCAACCGTCATATACACATCCACACCTCCGACGCCCAACGATGGGGACTGAAGGACAACGATACGGTTCGGGTTCGAATTGCGAATGTCCATAAGAGCACGATCCTGGAAGGTGTCCAGGTCCGTGTGCGGGACAGTTTCCGGGCGGAAATGCATGTGGATACCGATGATGCAAATGCGTGCAGTGTGTCCACGGGAGATTTTGCGGAGATACTGGACTGAGGATGGATATCGACCGTCTTACAGAGGTGATTACCGAGGAGGTTCGAAAGTACCTGGCCGAGAGCGGGCCGTCCGCTCCGGCCTGTGCCTGTCCCTCTCCGGCGGTCAGTGGCGGGACTGTGCAGGATGGGGGGAATCGGGTCTCGCCTCCACTGTCAGTCGGCGATCCATTCGTACAACGGCCTGTTCCGGCGGTAATGCAGAAGGTGCTGTGCCTGATTCACGGTGAGATGGAGGAGGAGCGCGAATTCTTTGTGGCTCTTGGTCGATGGACTCAGGATGGGATTTCGGTGGAATCCTTTATCGGGCATTCCGTGGACCGGAAAGCGCTGGAGAAGCGGGGAGTTCGGGTGATAACCGCGCTTTCCGAACTGGGGACCAGGAACGAGAAAATCAAATCCTACCGGGCAGTGATTCTTCCCAGTTTGGATCGGACCCTGGCGGCGAAAGTCGCACTGGGGATCGCGGATGAAGATTTGATTGAGATTGTTTTTTCAGCGTTGTTTTATCGTGTGCCGGTATTGGCGGCACGAGAACGGCTGCTTCCCGATTCACAAACAACACATGGGAACAACCTTCCTGGAATGGCGAACAAAATTGCGGGATATCGCGCCGATCTGGAGCGAATGGGGATAGCCGTGGTTCCCATGAAGGAAATGCTGTCGCGTGTGGTCCACAGCGCGAAGATTGCGATTCCCAACTCAGGGGAGGTGATCGGCCATTTGATTACGGCGGACGACGCGAAGAACCTTCCCGGCCCGGTGATTCGTGTGGAGCGGGGCGGGTTGGTGACACCAACAGCGCGTGAATTGCTGGCGGCGAGGGGAATTGAGATTGAGATTGTGGGGGAGGGAACAGAATTAAGAATTAAGAATTAAAAAGAGAAGAAAAGAGGAGGAGGGATGTGTCCAGGGCGGTTGGGGATTAGAGTGGGGGTTACAGGTTTATCAAATTCACCCCCCTCTGTGTCTCCCCCAATCTTTGGGGGAGAAAGTTACAGGTACATTCTGGTATCTTGAGACAGTTCAGGCAGTTTTCCGAGTTATCAATCTTATACTCCGATCAGCGAAGGGGCGATCGAACATGGACGAAGCACGAATATCCGAAATAGTCCGGCAGGTTTTGGCAGAGTTTCAGGCAGGGGGCGGAACGGTGGCGAAGGTGGCCGGTGCGCCTGTTCCACAGAGGTCTCCCGCGATGCCTCTTGCATCTTCTCCGGTTACCGCAGGTGTCCCTTCCGGCGGGAACGACGGGATTTTTGGCGATATCGAAGATGCAATCAATGCCTCGGTTGCGGCCCAAGTGCAGCTGACAGTGATGGGGATGGATATGCGCAAGACGATAGTCGCCGCCATTCGTCAGACCGCTCTCGCCGAAAGCAGGCGACTTGCGGAGTTGGCTGTGGCAGATACCGGGATGGGTCGCGCGGATCACAAACAGGTTAAGAACGATCTAGCCACGAATGGGACCCCCGGTCCGGAAGACCTTGAACCGGAATGTTTCACGGGGGACCACGGCATGACCTTTGTAGACTATGCGCCATTCGGGGTGATTGGGTCTCTTACTCCATGCACGAACCCGACATCTACGATTATCAACCACGGGATCGCCATGATCTCGGCGGGGAACAGCGTGGTGTTCGGTCCCCACCCGGCGGCGATTCAATCGACGCTCGAGGCGATCCGAGTGTTGAATCGCGCTATTGTCCGCGCGGGCGGACCGCCAAACCTGCTGACCAGTATTGCGGAGCCAACCCTTCGAACGGCGAAGATTCTGATGACTCACCCGAAAGTGAACCTGCTGGTGGCGACCGGTGGGACAAGCGTGGTGAAAGCCGCGATGACCAGCGGCAAACGAGCGATCGCCGCCGGACCGGGCAATCCGCCGGTGATTGTCGATGAGACAGCCGATTTGCCGAAGGCGGCCAGAGACATCGTTGCGGGGGCCAGTTTCGACAACAACATGCCGTGTATCTGCGAGAAGGAATGTTTTGTGGTCCAGTCTGTTGCCGACCGGTTGATCCTGGAGATGCAGCACGCCGGTGCGTATCTGATTAACCGTCAGCACGTGGATTCGCTCACGAAGATTCTCATCACAGAGGACGGGCATCCCAATCGGGATTATGTCGGGAAGAGTCCGCAAGTTTTGTTGAGTGCTATCGGACTCAGCGTACCCGCAAACATCGATCTGGTGATCTGCGAAACGGTGGAGGAACACCCGTTTGTGCAGGAGGAGCTCTTGATGCCGATCCTGGCGATTGTTCGGGTCTCGGATTATAACGCGGCGGTGGAAGCGGCGATTCGGGCGGAGCACGGTTTCCGTCACACAGCAATTATCCATACCGCCCGGATCGACCGGATCACGGATTTTGCGAAGCGGGTTCGGGTGAATCTGTTTGTGGCAAACGGGCCATGCGGGGCCGCGCTCGGAACCGACGCCGAAGGGTATTCGGCAATGACCATCGCCGGCCCGACAGGGGAAGGCGCGTGCAGACCGCGAACATTCAGTACTCGTCGTCGAGTGGCCTTGCCGGGGTCATTGCGGGTGTTGTGAGAATCACCGGCAAAATCCCGGTTCCAACTGAACCTCTCACACGGAAGCTTTCTCACCCGAGATTTCCCTCACCTCCACCCTTTCCCAAAGGGAGAGGGAGAGCATGTGGGAAAGGAATAAAAGGGATTGGGGCGCATAATGCGGGAAATTCATTCAGGAATGTGGTTTTGTTATGGATAGTCAGGAAGTTCGTGAACGATATCGAGATTTTTTTGTACGGCGCGGGCATAAGGCTCTTCCGAGCGACTCTCTTGTGCCACGCAATGACCCGACTCTTCTGTTTACGAGCGCGGGAATGGTGCAATTCAAACCCTATTTTCGCGGTGAGATGGGCGATGCGCTGAAACGGGCCACGACGTGCCAGAAATGTTTCCGCACCTCGGACATTGAAAATGTCGGATTTACTCATCGGCACCATACTTTCTTTGAGATGCTGGGCAATTTCTCATTCGGCGATTATTTCAAGCGGGAGGCCATTCGGTGGGCATGGGAGTTTTCCCTGGAAGAATTGAAACTCGATCCCAACCGAATCTGGGTGTCCATTTACAAAGATGATGAAGAGGCGGCCGAGTTGTGGGAAAAGGAGGCGGGATTTCCCCGTGGGCGAATTGTCCGATTCGGGGTGGAGGATAACTGGTGGCCCGGACCGGGGATTCCAGGGCCGAGCGGCCCCTGCTCCGAACTGTATTACGACATGGGCGCGCAATATGGTCCGGACACCGGACCGAGCGATGACAACAACCGCTATCTGGAATACTGGAACCTGGTTTTCACGCAATACGACACGCAGCCGGACGGTTCACTCAAACCGTTGGCCCGGAAGAATATCGACACCGGGGCGGGACTGGACCGGATCGCCGCTATTGTTCAGGGGAAGTTTTCCAATTTCGAGAATGATATGCTCTCTGCCTCCATTGCCCATCTGGAAGAACGTACCGGTGAGAAATTCGGGGCCGACCCGAAAAAAGACATTGCATTCCGCGTGATTGCGGACCATGCCCGGGCAACGGTGTTTGTGCTGACCGATAATGTTACCCCCTCTAATACGGGCCGGGGATATGTGCTTCGACGGATTATGCGTCGCGCGATTCGGTACGGCCTGGTTCTGGGGATTGACCGGAATCTGCTGGTTCCTGAAATGGAAATCGCCGCCGAAGTAATGCGGAATCAGTATCCCGACCTGATAGAAAATCTCCATTTCACGTGGAAAGTCGCGGAGGCCGAGGAACAGACATTTCGGACCACACTGGAGCGCGGACTGACCATGCTGGATGAGACCGTACGGCAGATGAAAGAGTCCGGGCGGACGGTATTGGACGGTCGGGAAGCGTTTAAATTGTACGACACCTACGGTTTTCCGGCGGATTTGACACAGGAGATTCTGCGGGAATCGGGACTCTCGTACGATGAACCCTCCTTTGAGCAGGCCATGGAAGATCAGCGCCGTCGCGCCCAGGCGGCCTGGAAAGGCTCCGGCGAAGTCAAGACGGAAATCGACCGGGATTTGCCTGCGACCCTGTTCACCGGCTACGAATCGCTGCAAGAAAAGGCCACGGTTCAGGGACTGTTTCGGGATGGGAAATCCATCGAGTCGGGAACCGAGGGGGACCTCGTGGAGGTGGTTTTGGACAAGACGCCGTTCTACGCGGAATCGGGCGGTCAGGTTGGTGACCGGGGAATGATTTCTCAGGGGAATGCCTTGCAGATTCAAATCGATACGGTGCGCAAGACGGCGAACCAGGTGTATCTTCATTTCGGACGGGTTCTGAAAGGCACGGTGGCGGTCGGCTCGGAAGTGACCGCAACGGTGGATTCGGGAACGCGTCTTCCGACGATGAGCCACCACACAGCCACGCATCTTTTGCAGGCCGCTCTGCGGAAAGTGCTTGGGACACATGTCAAGCAGTCGGGTTCATCGGTGGGGCCGGATGCGCTGCGGTTCGATTTCACGCACTATGCCGCTGTGACGAAAGAGCAACTCTACGAAATCGAGGCGATAGTGAATCGGTGGGTGTGGGAGAATCATCCGGTTCGGTGGTCGATTGTTCCCATGGAGAAAGCGAAAGAACGGGGTGCGATGGCGCTGTTTGGGGAGAAATACGGAGATGAGGTACGGATGATAGAGATCGGCGGGGATGGAGAGCCGGTGAGCATTGAACTGTGCGGTGGGACCCATGTGAGCGCGACTGGGGCAATCGGCCCCGTGCGGATCATTGCGGAGAGCGCAATCAGCGCCGGAAACCGACGTATCGAAGCCGTGGCGGGACCTGTGGCTATCGATTATACTCTCAGTCGCGAGAGGATCTTACATGCCATTGCCCAGACATTGAAAGTCGGCGCGGAGGAGGCTCCGGCGAGGATCGAAAAACTGTTTGAACAGAACCGTGCCCTGGAAAAAGAGGTCAAGGAACTTCGAGAGAGATTGCTGCGCGGGGAGGCCGTGAATCTGCTGGATGGCGCGGAAGAGATCAATGGAATCACGGTGGTCATGCGGACCTTTGAGGCGGAAGGGAAAAATGGGCTTCAGGCGGCAATGGATCAGGTGCTGCCGAAGATGAAATCGGGTGTGGTGGTGTTTGCTGCCGCCGAACCGGATAAGGTGACCCTGGTTTGCGGCGTGACCGAAGACCTGAAAGGAAAATTACCGGCTTCCACACTGGCGAAAGAATTGGCGAAGATTGTCGGTGGGGGCGGTGGAGGTCGGGCGGACCGCGCCCAAGCAGGCGGGAAAGACCCATCCAAGATACGGGATGTTTTTGAGGCGGTTCGGAAAAGGGTGGGAGAGGTGGTTAAGAATTAAAAAATAATAATTGAGAAATATGGAGAGGATGGGAGAAGTGAACAGCAGGTGATTCTGTAACCGGGAAGAGAGACGATGCGATACCTGGATTTTGAACAGCCTTTACGGGAAATCGAGACGAAGATCGAGGAGCTGGAGACGTACGCCCGGTCACGGGAGATCGACCTGTCCGAGGAAATCGGTTCCCTGAAACGGCGCGCCGAGCAGTTTCTGAAGGAAATCTTTCAGAACCTGACACCGTGGCAGCGGATCCAGTTGGCTCGTCACCCGGATCGTCCCTATTTCCTGGACTACATGAAAATGATCGCAACCAATTTTATCGAGTTGCATGGCGACCGGAACTTTGCGGACGACCAGGCGATTGTCACGGGGCTTTGCGCGATCGATGGGCGCTCGGTTGCAGTGATCGGGCATCAGAAGGGACGGGATACGGAAGAGAACCTGCGTCGCAATTTCGGTATGGCACATCCGGAGGGATTCCGCAAGGCGATGCGGATTATGGAACTCGCCGGACGTGAGGGGATTCCGGTGATCACGTTTATCGATTCCGCGGGAGCGTATCCGGGAATCGGAGCAGAGGAGCGCGGGCAGCATGAAGCCATTGCGCGAAACCTGTTGGTAATGTCGGAGCTGCCGGTGCCGATTATTTGCGTGGTGACCGGAGAAGGCGGCAGCGGGGGGGCGCTGGCTATCGGGATTGGGAACCGTGTGCTGATTCTGGAATACGCCTATTATGCGGTATGCACTCCAGAAGCTTGTGCCGCAATCATCTACAAGGATCGAACACTCGCCAAAGATGTGGCCGGAAATATGCGTATTATCGCCCCCGATTTGCTGCGTCTTGGACTGGTAGAGGAAATCATTCCTGAACCGTTCGGCGCGGCCCACCGCAATCCTAAAGAGGCGGCACAGAATGTTAAGAGTGCCATTTTGCGTCATCTGGACGATCTCTCCCTGTTGTCACCCCAGGAACTGATTGAGCAGCGGTATCAGCGATTTCGGGTGATGGGGCAGTTTGTAGAGAATCCTGTGGAGGGGAATTAAAAATTCAAGAACGTGGGGGAAAGAGTCATTTTTGGGGAGACAAGTGACAATATCCTCACCCCTGCCCCCTTTCCAAGAATGGAGAGGGGGAGAATTCACCCGGTTCAATGGCGCGGTATGTCAACGACAATGCAAATTGAGAATGTAACAAAGCGATTCAAAAATACGGTGGCTTTGGATCATGTAACGTTCTCTCTCAACGGCGGAGAGATTTTCGGTCTGCTGGGACCGAACGGTGCGGGGAAAACCACCCTGATGCGGATTCTTGTGGGTATTCTCGGTCCGGATGAGGGCCAGATCCGCATTGCGCCGGGCGAGCGAAAGCGACTCAAAGAACGAATCG
>JAKPRU010000628.1 GCA_029557025.1 Candidatus Omnitrophota bacterium
CGTTCCCTTCTCATCCGTCTGAAGAACCTCGGACACGCCATCGCCGTTCAGATCGCAGACCACCGCCGCCGAGGAAATCGTGGGCGCGTTCAGTTGCGCGTGCCAGATTTCTTTGCCTGTCCCGTCTACGCAGGTCAGCCGCCCGGTGTTATCCGCCGCGTAGATCAGCGGGGGTTGGTTGGCCCGCATCAATACAGCGGGATACGTGATAAACCGGCCGGGCGTTCGCCAACGCCACAGCTCTTTACCGGCCCCATCAATTGCAATCAACTCTTCTCGTCCTGCGAGAATGCCCTCCTGGAGACCGTCGCCGTTCAAATCGGCCAGCATCGCCGAGGTTTCCAGATAGGTCTTCGATTCCGCAATCCAGAGAACCGACATCTCCAGCGTACCGCCGGCGGATGCCGCCAAGACTGCGACCGGTAAAACCGGAATCAATGAAAACAGACAGAACAATGCCCAATTTCGCTGAGAGAGCGATACCGGAAGTGAGAATGTCGGCTCGTAGTTCATCTGGAACAGGCCTCCGTGCTCAGGCGAGAAAATGAGAACGCTGAGATCATCCGCCGTTCCCGAATTGTTGCCTGGGAGCAGCCCGATCAATATGAAAGCACTCAAGACCGGATGATTGAAGGGAGAATCGCGCTCGGCATCCCTATTCACGTTCCGGGAAAGCGGGGTATTTTCATGGAACGGCGCTCTCGAATGGGAGACCGATTCACAAGTCGCCGTTTGGGAACGACGAATCATACTGGAAAGATGCGACCTCGATGACACATAAAGGAAATCCGGTAGACATTCTGATTATCGGTGGAGGGATGATTACCCACGATCAACTGCTTCCATCCCTTTACCATTTGCAGCGACTCGGCCGGGTCGCCAAGATATCAATATGTGCGTTGAACACGCGCCCGCTGAAAGAACTGGCAGAGTCGCCGACACTTCAGGCGGCCTTCCCGGGACAATCTTTCCATTCGATCCCCGATTATGAAACAGAGGACCCGGACCGGTCCTGCCCGGACCTGTACAAGGAAGCCTTGGCTTCGCTTCCGCCGGACCAGGTTGTTGTCGTTGCGGTTCCCGATCCTCTGCACGATCGTATGATCCGGGCAGCATTAGCCGACAATCAACATGTTCTTTGCGTGAAACCGTTAGTTCAGAAATGCGCACAGGCATTTGAAATCGAGCAACTCGCGAAGTCGAAAGGACTGTTTGTCGGAATAGAGTATCACAAGCGATTCGACCGCCGGGCGCTGATCGCGCGAAAAGACTACCGTGCCGGGAAATTCGGCGAATTCAAGATCGGAGAGGCCCGCATGGTCGAACCCTGGCTATATCGTTATTCCAATTTTCAGAATTGGTTCACCAAAGAGAATGCCGATCCCTTTACATACGTCGGTTGTCATTATGTCGATCAGGTGTACTTCATTACCGGATTGCGCCCGGTCTCGGTGAGCGTGCGCGGGATAGAGGGCGCGTTCCCGAACGGGAATGCCGCGTATCTCTGGTCACTGGGTATCGTTACTTTCGAGAACGGCGGCCTGCTCAGCCTGATCAACGGGCTGGGGTATCCCGATGAAGGCGCGGGGCCGAACGACCAGGGAATTAACCTGTTCTGTGAAGGAAAGAACGGCGGAGCGCTGATCGGCCACAATGACCAGCTTCGCGGCGTCGTTCATTCGTACACGACAAATACCGGCCCCGGCGGAACCCATTACAATTATATCAATCCCGACTATTTCCAATATGTCTCATGGCCGGGTCCGGGCCTTAAACCCGTCGGCTACGGGTACGATTCTGTGGAGGCAATCCTTGCGGCGATCGAGCAGGTTCGATCGGCCGGTTCCACGGACACTCGAAGGAATGTTATCGACGAAATCGACCGAAAGGGTCTGATTGCGACACCCGCGAACAGCTTCATCAATGAACTCGTTACCGAAGCGGCGCGGCTTTCGCTGACCCATGGCGGCAAGGAATACCGGATTGTCTACAAACCGACACCCCGTGTAATCGAGTAATCAAAAAAGAACTTCCGCCATCGCCCAATACGCCGCCTCATATTTCCAATCGTTCGCGGCGTTCTCCAGTTGGATTGTAACTTTCTTTCCCGCATACGGTTTCAGATCGTATTCCAGAGTCTTCCAGGGGGATTGTTCTTTCTGTCCGGCGATTCGCTCCGTGCCGATCAGTTCCCCGTTCACGATCACCCGGAGTTGCCAATCCGATTCGGGCACTTCGATGTGATGCGTCACGACCAGGCGAAGCCTGGCACGGGAATCTTTCGGAATCGTTACCGTGCGTTTCAATACCGCAGGTGTCTCGCGATTCAACGGATGTGTTACCAGGACTTTCTCCCGCCCCATATACGACTTTCGCAGGCCGGGGTTCATTTCCTGTCCGCAATCGACTAATTCCCATTCCGGGTTCCATTCCTTTACCGCCATCTTCAGCCGATTGGCGCGTATCGCCGCATCATGCTTGCTCCAGAACGGTTTGTATTCCTCTACCATGGCATCGGTAAACTGCTCCAGCTTCTTCGGCGGTGTGGGATCTTGTACCGCAATGTGTAGAACAATGTTCCCGTTCTCGGTTGTAATCTTCCCACGGTATTGTGTTACCACTTCCTTTGCATATTCTGCGCAGGTGTCGGCGAGCGTATGGAAATTGTAATTCGTGTACGAAAAGTTTCTGTCGGCAATGGCGGGAATCCCGGCGGTAAATTTCGCCGGGATCTGCGAATAACCGGAAATGATCCCAAGAATCGCCGCCCCGCTCGATGGGTTGCAGTCCGAATCTTGCCCGCATCGTGTAGCAATCTCGAGCGTCTTGTCCCAGTCTCCTTTGCCCCAGAGAAGGCCGATGGCGACATAGCCGCCGTTCAGTTTGGCGTCGATATTAAACGGACTGTTCGCCCCGCAGATATCATCCTGCGCCCATTTCTTCTCCAGCAATTCCCAGCAGGCGCGCCAATTGTTCGGGTCTTTCTCGTAGCAGTCCAGGACATCCTTTATCAGCATTCCATACTCGCTTTCGGCAGGAATGGCGCGATAGCCCGCGCGGACAATTTCCACAACGTTATTCTCAAAAAAGGCAACGGAACCCATCGCCGTGACAAACATGCCGCCATAGACCCCGTCACCGTAATTCATAATATGCCCGAACCGGTTACAGAAATCCTGTGCGGCAAGCGGCATACCCGGGCAAAGCAAGCCGAACAGGTCCGACTCGATCTGGAAGTCAATATCGTCCGCGTGGCGGTTATACTTGGGGTGGCCGGATTTCGGCGCGGGGATCCCGAGGCGAAGGTTGTCACGTGCGGCGCGGTTGGCGTGCCAGAGATCGTATTTCGAGTCCCGGAAAAACCAGCCTGCATCCCGTGCGGAGATGCTGATTCCCTTTGCCTCGATGGCCTGCAAGAAGGTCATTTCGACATACAGATCATCCTGGTCAATGGAATTGTCGATATATTCCGGCTTCCATTCACGAATCTCGCCGTCATCAATCTTCCCCTGAGACCGAAACTCGTACGGTGCGCCGTAACTGACACCGATCATCTGCCCCGCCCACCCGCCTTTCATCTTGTCGATGTAGGTGTTCAGCGGCATCGGGCGAAGCGGATCCGAACAGGCGGAAATCCCGTTCAGAGCAAACAGGCAAAAGCAAACGAACAGAAGCGTGATCCGTCGGAACATCGAAGCGTCCTCCTGGGAGCATGAGTGGAGTGACTGCGATGATAATTTGATCCGGCCAAATCCGCAACTGTTGGGGTTTATCGGTTTCTCTGTCCACTATCTTTCCTCTGTCTACTATATCCAGCTTGCTGGTCTTTTTCTGCAAGCCCAACCATGGGGTTTGGCATTTTCTTGATCTCTTGGTATAATAAAATCGTCAATGGGGGCGACACGGTTTCGACGGAAACGTGTAGTCCTGGAGAGCATGCCGAGGGCCGTCTCCTCGTTAATCCGGCGGACCGCTTAAAGTAACTGCGGACTACGAACTTCCATTGGCCGCCTGACGGCGGTCACGCCCCACACGCTTGGGTCTCTTTGGGCGTGTGATGGCGTCATAAAAGAGAGGCTGGCGGGCAGGGTAGTCTCGGCCAGGCCCGCAAGATCTTTAGAGACTGGCCGGTTCCAGGTTGTCTCCGTACCGGACCCGGCGAGAACGAACGGAGACTAAGCATGTAGAGCTCCAGCGGTGAGCGCTTTCGGACGGGGGTTCGACTCCCCCCGCCTCCAGATCTCCGGACAAAGTCCCGCATGGTTGGTTTCTTGGACCTCTGCGGGGCTTTCTTTTGTTGTACCCCTCCGCTCTACTCTGCGGCCACTGTTACACATTGGTTCTTCGGAATCGGTCGCCTCACACGAGTCCCCGATTGCCACAATTCTCCAGCCGTATATGCCTTGCATGATTGACCAAATTCGGTATGCTTTGGTTAAATAACCAAACCGGGGACCATCATGTCACGTAGTGTTCGAATCGTTGTGCCATCCTCTGAATCCTCTTCGCCCGACAGGCGCAATGTCAGGGAGCGTCTTCTCGCCGCGGCAGTGAAATTAGTACAAACCCAAAGCCTTCAGAGACTAAGCCAGGCTCGTGTGGCTGCCGCCGCCGGTCTCCGGCAGAGCCATTTGACTTACTACTTTCCGACCCGCAAGGATTTGATCAAGGCGATCGTTCAAACCATCCACGCCGACATGACCGAATCATTCGACATAACAGTGTTCACTAAGGAGAAAACAACAGCCTCCACGGACAGGATACGCGAGTTTTTCGCGGAGCGAATCCGGGAACCGTTGATGGCTCGGTTGATGCTGGCGCTGATGACGGCGGCAGACGAAGACCCATTGCTGCGACAATGGCTGGCTGATTTCAATAACGATCTTATAGAACGACTCCGCAATATCTTCTTAAAACTAGGGTTGCACCCATCAGACGACGAACTGGCGCTCCTCCATGCGAGCTTTATTGGCGCAGCCACCCTGGGGGCACAGTGCGGCACCGAAGTGTCGGCCGACCACGCTGCCCGCTTGGCCCGCTTGGCCTTTGACCGGCTGATTCAGGCTGCATCCCCTCAAGCGACATCCCTTCCGAAAGAATAGAGACTAATCCATGACACACTTGCCGTATCCCGTTTTGTCGGAATCCGTATCTATGACCGCGCTCGCCGCGTTTATCCTGGCCGGATGCGCAGCCGTGGGGCCTGATTACCATCCGCCGGAGATCGCCGTGCCCCCGCAATGGAGTGTCACCGCCGATAGCCACACACCGGACCCGGCTATGCTCGCCCAATGGTGGCGACAGTTCAACGACCCGGTGCTTGACAACCTGGTGGCCGATGCCCTGACCGCCAACCTTGACCTCGCTACAGCAAGGGCACAGTTGCGAGAGGCACGGGCAAGGCGGAACCTGGCCGGGGCACAACTGGGGCCGTCGGTAGATGTGTCTACCTCCGCTTCCCGGAGCGAATCGAGCAGCGAAAGCGGTGGCGGCAATACTCGCGAGATGTACAGCGCCGGTTTTGATGCAAGCTGGGAGCCGGACATCTTCGGCGGATTACGTCGTGGAGTAGAAGCCGCCGAGGCCGATCTCGGCACAAGCGTCGAGGTTCTG
>JAKPRU010000659.1 GCA_029557025.1 Candidatus Omnitrophota bacterium
GAATCATGGCCGGGACCTCCATGCCACGGGCGCGGCACGAACCAGTACTAGTCTTTTATCTTGTCCTCCAGCAGGTTTAACTCCTCTACCAGTTCCCAGCCTTCTTTTGGAGTAACTCGAATCGTTTTAATCTCATGGGGGGATACAGGAAACGAAACCTCACGATTCCAGTAAGGAAAACGGACGACTACCGTTCCCTCTTTGCCTTCGGATTCGTATCCCCGAAGGACTAATGTATCGTCGTCCTCGGCCATCTTCATGACAGTCAAGATAAAATGTTCATTGCCGCATTCGGCAAAAGAGACAGACAGCGGCAAATCCCCCGAATGCGCGGATTCCTGGTGAAGCCACAGAGGTTCGTTCAATTCCCATGCCTTTCGCGGGATATGCGCACCCTGCCAGGGACCGGAATGAGGCACCAGGGCAAATCGTATAGTTTGCTCGCCCAAATCCATGTAACGAATCGGCTCGCTTGCATCGACACGGGCCGGATCGTGGTGTGCGTAAGCCGGGCTGCGAACCAGAGATACTCGAATTGTTCTATCGAACACATCATAGCCGAATTTGCAGTCATTGATAACTGAAAAGCCGTAAGGAATGGACTCATTGTTTATCGTAATTCCGTTGCCGGTTAAATCAATCCAGGATTGTCCCGGTTCCTCATTCCCGGTCTTCACGCGCTCAATACAGCCGTAGGGCACATCGAAGGTCGCCCTTCCGTCCACTATTCTCGTTTCGAAACCAATCTTAAGCAATCGGCAGCATTCCTGCCAATTCAAGTAAAGTGTTGCATGAATATCGCGAATATCACGGTACAGGCTTAAATGGATCTCTGCGGAAGATTTGTTATATTCATAGATCATTCGTAATGTTGCCATACATGGCCCGGAGTCCAGTACCCGAACAGATCTCAGTTGAAATCGGCCATCCTCAACGCGCCAGCCGTCAATTCCGTGGCTCCAGGTATCGGATTGGTCCGCCATTACGCAGAGCGAAAGGCCACGTTCCAACGTATCTATACCGTTCTTCTTGTCGAACAGGGAGACAATCTCGCCGGTGTGTTGGTCCACGCAAATCCGCCAGTAGTCGTTTTCCAATAGCCCGGATTCGACATGCAGCATCTGCTTGCCTTCCTGTTTGCGGGCAGTGCCTGTCAACGGAATTCCGCGGTAGGTCCGATATCCCAATCCCGGGACATCGGCAAGAAACAGAAGATCGCGATTCCCAACTTGCTGACCCACGATGTCTTGTGATGGAATCTCCTTCCCCGAATCATCCATAATGCTCAGGAATCTTCCAAGGAAGCGCTTTATAGAGGATGGAACCCGGACGGGTGAAGTGATCCGCCATGGTAATGGATTAAAAACAACAATACTCCGCCCTTCGCCCGTTGTGTCGATCCGCTTTGCAATCTCTTGTATTACACGATTACGGATCTTGTCGGTAGTCAGTAATACAGAGCCGTACGCATTCCGCACATCCTGATAGGCCGCTTCAATGCTCGTTCCCGCAAGAATATCGTGAAACTGATTGAACAGTACTGTCTCCCAGGCCTCCCGGATATTTTCACCGCCGTCCGGCAGATGTTGCAGAACCGTACCGATAGTCGACCACCGCTCCGCCTGCACAAGCGAGTGTTCGCACTGACGATTCAGTCTTTTTACTTCGGAATGTGCGGTATAGCACCCGCGCGCATGATGCTGCAAGTCCGTTTGTACAACGGGGAGTGAATCTGCAGGAAGATTCTCCAGTAGACACTGGTAATAGCGGCTGAGAGTACTGAAACAAATGGGCGGATTATTCCGGTCGCTCTGAAGATCCTGTATAATCCGAATACACTTCTTTGTAGGTCCCCCTCCGTGGTTTCCTATTCCGAAGAAGAACATTTCGTGCCGCTGGTCCGGATGCCGGTACGGCCCGGGCTGAAGATCATAAAATCGTCTTTCCAATTCCTCCGGGCGAACGTCATAGCAAATCGGTATGCAGCCGGCGAGAACACGACTGCCATCCCGTGCTTCCCACTGGAAGTGCAGGTACGGATATTTCATTTCGGTGTCGGGTGCCGGTCGCATATAGGTATAGGTAGAGAATCCGGATTTCTTTAATATCTGCGGCAACGTCCCCGCGTGGCCGAACGCATCCGGATTGAATCCTTCGGTTACCGTAAGATGGAAATGTGTTCGAAAGAACCGCTGTCCATACAGGCCATGGCGCACGAACGATTCGCCGCCGGGGATGTTGCAGTCCGGCTCGACTATCCAGCCGCCGACTACGTTCCAGCGACCCTCTCGAACACGATCCTGAATTTCCCTGAACATCGGGGGATCGATTTCGAGTATCCATTTATAGAAGGCGGCGGAACCGGCAATAAAGCAAAGGTCCGCCGTTTCTTTCATCCGGTCCAAAGCCGATCGGAAGGTCGCGCGGATTTCCTCACAGCCCTCCTGCCATCGCCAGAGCCAGACCGGGTCGATATGCCCGTGCCCGATGGCGTGATACGTGATTGTGTCGGATGCTGGGGCCTTTGTCATTGTATCTCCGAAACCCTTTTGTGAAATAGAAAAAATCCTGCACGGATGATACATAGACCCGATGAATTAAGGAAAGGATTGCCCATGAGCGTGGGTCTCTTTACTGCCCTAAACATTCCGAGCCGACTGTTCTATCCTGTCGTTGACCGTATTTTTCGGATTTACCCCCTCGGCACAGAGAGAGATTATGAATCGTAACATTTTATTCGTCGCTATGGCAGCAGGACTGGTTGTGTCCGCCTGTGGCGGTGCAGAGAAGAAGCCTGCCGATGTCCGCGCATCGCAGAATGCCCGGGTAATCAAACATGTGCTTGTCTACGGCGAGCCGGGCCGGTTCGGCGGATGGCCCGCGAATCACGGAATCTGGTCCTGGGGCAATGAGATCCTTGTCGGATTCAGCAGGGGCTACTACAAAGACCTCGGCGATCGTCATCACATCGACAGGGAAAAACCGGAGGAGCACCTGTTTGCCCGCAGCCTGGACGGGGGCGAAACCTGGAGTATCGAAGATCCTTCGGACGTGATTATCCCCGAGGGAGACGCGCTTCATGGGATTCGACCTCCGCATCTGACACCGATTCCATTCAAAGACTGCCCGGGCGGCATTGATTTTACTCACCCGGATTTCGCCATGACTCTTCGCATGACCAGCGTCGATGCCGGGCCATCCCGCTTCTATTACTCGTACGACCGTGGCCGTCACTGGGAAGGTCCGTTTCGATTACCTTTGTTCGGGCAATTGGGTGTTGCGGCACGGACCGACTACATTGTCGATGGAAAGCATGAATGCATGTTGTTCCTCACGGCGGCAAAGGCGGACGGAAAAGAGGGTCGACCATTCTGCGCGCGGACCTCCGACGGAGGAAAGACATGGGAGTTTGTCTCTTTTATCGGGCCGGAACCGAAAGGCTTTTCAATCATGCCGGCCGCTGTGCGTCTGTCGGAAACCGATATTCTGGTAGCGCTGCGTCATCAGGAGGAAACGAAACGTTTTATCGAAACGTATATATCGCACGACAACGGCAGATCGTGGAACTACCTGAACACGCCTGTACCCGATACCGGTGAGGGAAATCCGCCCAGTATGATCAAGCTGCGCGATGGCCGAATCTGCCTCTGCTATGGCTACCGTGCCAAGCCGTTTTCGATCTGCGCGAAATTGAGTCGAGATAACGGGAACACGTGGAGCGACACCATCGTTCTGCGTGATGACGGTGCGAGTCGAGACATCGGCTACCCACGAATGGTCCAGAGGCCCGACGGGAACATTGTGAGCGTGTACTACTTCTGCGATTCGTCCGCACCGGAACGTTATATCGCGGCAACAATCTGGGATCCGGGCGCTGAACAAGCCAATTAGACGAGGCGTTTTCCACAGGTATCTACCAAGGAGTCAGGACGGTCCATGATGAATAGATCCATGCAACTCAGCATCTGCTTAATCATCGGCTTTCTCGGTCAGCGCCTTCATGCGGACAGTGTGCAAGCCCGTTTGAACAACACCGCCGACAAGGAACAGTATGTCACCGCCGTAACCCGGGGCGAGGGATATATGCCGTGGCAGAAACCCGGTATCTCCGATGCAGAGCAGGCTTTCCGCATGGAGATAGAGAACATGAAGGACGAGTATCTTGCCGCCCGGGCCACGGTCGAGCATCCCGTTTTACTCACGAAAGAAGACCTCGAACGTGCCCGGCGGAACATTGAACAGAATGATTCTGCTCGAAACTGGTTTGTCGGTCATAAACGACTGGCGGATGCCGTGGCAAGCCGACCGAACGGCTATGTGGAGAACATGATCAGTGAATTGACGCCCGCGAACACGTACGGATTCACCTGTCCGAACTGTGTCGGTAAAAACTCCCAGGAATGCGCCGGTTCTTCCTTGATCGACTGGTCGCCGGATAACCCGGATGTAATTCGGTGCCGGCGGTGCGGGCAGGTTTATCCCGACGAACAATATCCGGAGACGGCCGTTTTGCGGTGCCCTCGAATGGGGCAGGAGTTTACTTATTACCTGAATGACCGGGAGCGTCTCCATCCGGACGACCGAACTGGCCAATATGCCTGGCATTGGGTCGGCTACCCGATGCACATCAGTTTCTCCGGTGTTGTGCGCGCGGAGAAGTGCGGATATATGTTGAGTGCCCTGCGAAGTCTGGCGCTTGTTTATGCGCTTGAGTCGGATCCGAAATATGCCGCACCGGCTATTGAAATTTTGACCCGGTTGGCGCATTGTTACCGAAATTGGCTATATCACGATTACTGGGACACTATCGCAGATTGCGATCCAATGTATGCGGCGTGGCATGACCGGGAGTTGCCATTGGAGTGGAAAAGACATCTATGCGCCAATGCATTTGCGAATGATTCTCTCGACAAGGCCGCCATGCTTCAGGGATATTGGGGGGCCGGAAGATACCATCCCAGCACGGACAACATCGGTGTTCTTGCGTCGATCTGTCTTGCTTACGACCTCCTTTACAATGCGTCGGATATGCAGGGTAATGCACTATGGACTTCAGATAGGCGTTCGGTAGTCGAGCGGGATCTGATTCTCGAATGGGAACTCGGCGCGGAACCATATCTGGGGGGGCACAAAAAAGCAGAAAACAGCAATAATAAGGCGCCCCGCATCTATCACGCGCAGGCCGCTGTCGCAAAATGCCTTGGCATTCCTGTCTTGGCGGATACCGCGTTGCGCGGATATCAGGTAGTCAGGGACGAGTCGTTTCTGAATGACGGATTCAGTACGGAAAGTCCGTCTTACACAAACATGTACCTCTCCGAATTGCTTTGCATTCCCGAGGTCCTCTACGGATTTGTCTGGCCGGACGGGTACTCCGGTCGAAAGGGCACAGTCGATCTCTACAGAACCGATACGCGCTTGCAACGGATGTACCGTTCCGTCGTCGATCAGCTGCGCCCCGATGGGCGGTTTCTTCCATTATCGGATACGAATGAACAGTCCGGCCCGAGCGCGGGTATAATCGAGATCGGGCTTGCGCGGTATCCGGAATTTTTCGAGTCGCGCCTTCCGGGAACCCTGTTCGCTAGCCTGCCCACGGAATATGGGATATTCCATTTCAACTCCCTGGTTTTTTCCGCGCCCTCGGATCTGGTTATGCCGGAGATCTTGTTCCCTGCATGGATGACAGCGATTCTTCGTCACGGGGCCGGTTCTCTATCCTCCGTCGCAGCCTTCCCTTTCAATCCCGAGGGTGGCCATCGCCACGATGACAACCTGGCGTTATTCTACGTGGATAGCGGCCGCACAATTCTGGGCGATCATGGCTATGTCGGCGACATGCCGGTTAACGCATGGATCAAGAGCAGCCTCAGCCACAATCTCGTGATCGTTGACGATAAAGGACAAGTACAGAAAGGTCGCCGTCCGTCCCTGTTAATGATGGCAACCTCTCCGGGCATTTCGGTTTGTGAAGCCTCCTCGGATGGCATCTACGATTCGTGTACCGAATACCGCCGTCTGATCGGCATGATCAAAGGGCCGGATTCGCATTCTTTTCTTGTAGACATATTTCGAGTAACGGGTGGAGCCAAACACATCTACCGCATTTTCAGCGAACTGGCTTCCAGTGATGTTGCCGACGCTTCTCTATCGTTTGAGGGCCTCTCCATGCCGGACGAGCCGCCCTTGCCTCAGGTTGGCGGAAGCCTGGAGCGAAAAGATATATTCGGATTGCGCGATGTCCGCGCAACGGATAATCCGCCTCCGTCCTGGAGTGCGGTCTGGCAGGAGACAGATCGGCGGTACCGTCTCCGATTGCTGTGCCCCGTCCATCGCGTGGAGGCATCGAACGGCCCCGGACAGCGAACGCTTAATGAGTTCGGTCGGCGCGTTCGCTATGTCGACTCGATCCGTCACGGCCAGAATCTGCGCAGCACCTTTGTAGCGATTCATGAACCCTGCGGCGGAAATGGTGATCTGCCGATTAAGGCCGCTCAACGGTTAGAGGTTCCCCCGAGTGCGGGAGAGGAAGCCGTCGCGATCAAAATCCTGTCTGCCTGGGGTGAATATGTTATTTTGAGTGAATTTGCGGACGAAGCCATTGTGGAAGACATCCGCTTCCAGGGTCGATTTGGCGTATATTGCAGGCCGCCGGGTGGATCGAATTGGCTATTCGCATTGGGGGCGAAGACCATGATCCATGAAACATTCGGCTTTTCCGATATGCCCACGGAGTGGCGCGGCGGCGTAGAGAATAATTCCGAGAGTGTGGTCGTTTCCACAACGGCGAGGCCCGCAAAATGGCCTGATGAGTCGAAGGAGGTCCGGAATTACCTGATCGCATCCGATGGAAAGTACACGACCGGATTTCCAGTCGATGAAATGCGGGAAAAGGAAATTCATACAACACGATTTCCGTTGCCGCCATTAGAGACATTCCAGGTATTTGCGGTACAGTACAGAAAGGAATAGCTCCGAAACACGAGGATTCCCTCGTGCATTCCAGTGCGGACTTGGCAATTACCCGATCGGCGCCAGTCGCTTGGGACTTCCTATAATTTCGTGACTTCTACATAATCCATTCCGACTGTCGCACCGGCCACGGACAGCCATGTTTCCAGCCTTGTGTCCCCCGCCTGGAGAGGTACGGAATCGAATAGGCAACTCGTTTCACCTGCCGCGGCCGATCGGCTGAGCATAACGTCGGAAAGCCGCAAGGAAACCTGCGCTGTTTCCTCACGAGCGCGAAATAGGCACTGAATGCGATACGCACCACCTTCGACTATCTTTACCTCCCAATGTCCCAGGGAATCCTCGCGCCATCCTGCACGTGGACCGCGCCAGTCCTGGCGGGTCAGCATAGCCGGATTCTCGTATGGCGTGCCCAGGAAGATACGGGGCGGAACATTACCATGCGTTTGCGTAACATCCAGGAGCCAATCCTCGTAGCCGGATCGCATTTGTGAGACAATGCTGTCGTTCCCTTTTGCGATGTTCAATTGTTCTCCCGCATCGTCTAACAAGTCGTAGAGTTCATTTCCATTCACTAATTTGTATCTGTCGGATACGGCCGCGCAATTCCGGTACAATTCCGGAACGTCGCCTCGATGCCATTGGAAATAGAGAGTTCGTTCAGGAAAAGATCCGTATCGATTTGTCATTAAAGAAAGAAGACTCGTGCCGTCTATCGGATTGGAATCGGGAACAGGAATCCCGCAGATATCAAGGAGAGTCGGCAGGATGTCGATATGCGCCGCGAGGCGGTCTATTGTTCGGCCTGCCTGGAATGTGCCCGGCCATCGAATGAAAAACGGTACGCGGATACCCCCCTCATACACGCTGCCTTTCTGGCCACGCAAACCGGCCGTGTATCTCGGCTGCTGCGGCCCGTTGTCTGTCATAAAAATGACAACGGTGTCCTCAGATAGATTCAGATCGTCAAGTCTCTTGAGGAGTTTCCCGATGTTCTCGTCGATGTTCTCTACCATCCCATATACTTTGGCGGTTTCCTCATCTAACCCCATGGTCACATACGGTTGAAAATAGCGTTCATGGATCTGAAGCGGGGCATGAGGGGCATTCGTGGCGAGATACACAAAAAAGGAACGATTACGGTTCTCCTCGATAAAGCGGATAGCCGCATCCGTAAAGATATCCGTACAATAGCCGGTCGTCCGGATCGGTTTCCCGTTCTGTTGGAGAACGGGATCGAAATAGTTACTTCCCCAGGGAGGGTCTGAAGGTTGGCAGATTCCGCCGCCGTTATGAACGAGGGCTTCCTGGAAACCACGATCGATGGGCCGCATCGGATAGTTGTCACCCAGATGCCATTTGCCGAAAATGCCGGTACGGTAACCGTGTGCAGTCAGGACTTGCGGCAGGGTTGTCTCATCGGGGTGCATCATCGCACGTCCCAGATAGGTATCCAGGACACCGGTTCGGTAGTTGTACCGTCCGGTCATGAGGCTGGCCCGTGTCGGAGCGCAAACGGGAGAGACGCAGAATCGAGTAAACTCTGTACTCTCCGAAGCCAGCCGGTCGAGATTGGGAGTACGAATGTATTTATTCCCATGGCAGCCGAGGTCGCCATAACCCTGGTCATCGGTAATTATCAGGACAATATTCGGTTGTTTCGCGGTGTCGGTCCGTCGATTTCCGCGTGTCTGGGCGGCGAGGATCCGGGGAGCCGAGAGGGTTATCCCCAAGGCGCATGTTCCCCGGAGAAGTGTTCGGCGGGTAAGGGTATGGGGCTGGCTCATGGTTGGCCTCCTGGTCGGTCAGTTATTTGCCGGGCTATTTCAGCGATTCCAGTTTTCGGTCGATCTGTTCAATCAGTTCCGCGACGCGGTGTCGTTCGTGCATAAGAATCTCCGGGTCTTTCGTGTATTCCGTCAGGCTTTGCGCGAGGGTGTCAGAGACGGCGAGAACGGTTGCGGCTTCATCCGTCAAAGCAAGAATATCGGAAGATAGTTTTTTCCTGGCGACGAGCGCATCAAGCCTCTCCTTCAGTAGATAAAGGTACTCATAATCTTCTATACCGTCCCGGATAAGCGCCAGGCGGAGAGAGGCTAGCAATGTTTTGTCCGGGCCGGGGTAGATCAAATGGCCGTCTCCGTTGTGCCGGGTAAACGTATGGGAATTCCAGGGAATCTCGGGCCATCGTTTACCGGAACGGACGGCGTCGAGCAGCGCAGGGTCGTCAAACGGCACAATCTCGCCGGTGGGTTCGACCGCCAAATTACTCCGCCACAGGTTGATTGCGTAATACAGAAATCCGGTGACCCGGTACTTCCAGGTCTGCCAGAAGAGAATGCGCTGGTCGATTCCCTGGTAATCGGTAAAGAAATTGGCATACGGATGCTTTGGGGCAACACAGACGTACCACCAGATCTCGTCGCCTGCGGCCTGGCGCGCACGACAGGTTTCTTCCTGGTATTGGGAAGTCAGCGGAACGTAAATATCCACGCTCCCCGCCAGGGCCTCGCACGGCGGCTCTGTCGTCGCCCGGCGCAGGCCCGGATAACGAGAGCCTAGAAGATCGAAGATTGTTCGGATTGTCGGATAATCTTCCTCATTCGGCTCATCAAACGAGTAACAATAGGCGATATCCAGCAGTCCCTTCTCTTTCAGGAACGGATAATAGTCATCGAAGAATGCCAGAATCTCTTTTTCCACTTCGGGAGTCCAGGCAATTCCCCGTGGGATATGTTTTAC
>JAKPRU010000668.1 GCA_029557025.1 Candidatus Omnitrophota bacterium
CCGGTGGAGAGTCCGACGGCTACGCCGGTGGAAACTGCGACAGCCACACCGGTTCCGACCCATACCCCCACGGTAACGCCGCGACCCACGGAATCGCCGACCGCGACGCCGGTGGAAACCCCAACGGCAACCCCGGTAGAAACTCCGACGGCAACGCCGGTGGAAACTCCGACGGCAACCCCAGTGGAAAGTCCGACTGCTACGCCGGTGGAAACTGCGACAGCCACACCGGTTCCGACCCATACCCCCACGGTAACGCCGCAACCTACGGAATCACCGACCGCGACCCCGGTTGAAACCCCCACGGCAACCCCGGTGGAGACGGCCACTGCGACCCCGGTTGAAACGCCGACAGCAACACCGCATCCCACAAGTACGCCGACAGCCATTCCAACGTCAACTCCGACGCTGGTTCCGACTCCGACGCTCGTTCCGACTCCAACGCTCGTTCCGACACCGACCCTGCCGCCGACAGCGACACCGACACCCGGTATCGCGCTGTTCGTGCCGTTCTCCACGGAAGGCTTGATTTGGCAGCGGGTTATACGGTCAATGTGGACTTCACCTATACGAATGGCGGCCCGTTGACAGTGACTATCGGTGACTTCGGTGGCGAGTTGGATCCGGCTGGAACGCTGATCCTGCCGGATGGTCGCCAGATCTCGGATGACGATGGCGGCGAGGGTGATGATGCCATGATCGCTTTGGAGAATGCTCCCGCCGGCAAGTATCGTCTGGTCGTTCGCGGCCAGAGTGGAACCTTCGGTCGCTTCTCGGTCTCGGCTATTCCCGAGGTGGTTGGCGAACCGATTACAATGATCTCGTTTGGGCAGCGGGTAGAAGGTCGGATTGCAAACCTGACCGAGATCCACCTGTATACTTTCTATGCCCAGGTTGGCGACTTCATCAAGGTGGCGTTGACCGATTCGGGAAGCGCACTCGATCCATTCCTGACATTGCAGGGTCCGGATGGATTTACCTCCATGCTGGACAATGACAGCGGACCGGATGATGATGCCCTGATTATTGTGGGCCCGGCCACCATCGCCGGTATTTACACCATCGGCGTAAGCGCCGCACCTGGGACTGCCGGTGTCGGACAGTATGTCTTGATGCTTGCCTCTAATGTCATCAACGAGCGCCTGATAGCTTCAGGTGAGATGATTTCAGGCAGTATCACACTGGCTGGACAGGTTGATCGTTATACGTTCACCAATTCCGGTGGGGGTGAGATCACCTTCTACCTGGATGATTTCGATCCATTGTTCAATGCCGGCGGTACGCTTGATCCGTTCCTGAGGCTGCTGAACGGCGCCGGTGAGCAGGTAGCGACCGACAACAACAGTGGTCTGAATGATGATGCCTGCATTACCACGACCCTGACAGCCGGAACGATCGAGGTCAGTGGCGGCCCGGATATGACGGTAGGTCCATACCGACTTGAGTACCGTGCCGGTGCGTATGTTCCGCCCACTCTGAAGGCCGGCAGCGGCAATGAGACTTGGGTGTATGTGGGTGAGTCCGAGTGGTTTACCTTCACGGGTACTGCAGGCCAGCTGGTCACAATTGGTGTGGATGACTTCAAGGGATCGCTTGATCCTGCTGTTCGCCTGTACGGGCCGGATGGTACGCTTCTCGCGACAAGCCTGAATGCCTTCCCTGCACCGGAGGATGATGCCCAGATCAGGCTCTTCCAGCTCCCGGCGACGGGTGTTTACAAGGTGGAGGTCTTTGGCGAGAAACAGACACAAGGAAAGGCCAGGATTACTTTCCAGAAGTTGTAAGTCGCCATTGATTCAATGAAGAATGCAGCGGCGGGATTTCGACGAGATCCGGCCGCTGTTGCTTTTAATGACCCTGGATTCCGGCGTTCGCCGGAATGACGGGGGATGCGTGGTCAGGGTAGATCACAGGCTAGAAGCCTGTGCCATCCCATCATCATGCAGCTTTCCGGGTGGCGTCGGCATTTTGCCGGTGGTTTTTCCTGGGTGGCAATAGGGAAAGGCCATTCGGTTACAGGACACCAGGCATAGACATAGGGGTAATTCATGAATTGCCCCTGCACTCTGAAAAAATGCGTATGAAGGAGGGCCTTACTTCTCCCCAATCTTCTGCAGCGGCTGTACGTTTCCGTATATCGGCTTGGGGCATTCGACAGGTGCGAGCCATTCCGCCGCGTTTCCAATGACCTGTAAGACTTGAGGATTGTGATAAATCGGATAGGTCTCGTGGCCGGGACGAAAGTAGAATACCTTGCCGCGCGATCGGTAATAGACACACCCGCTTCGGAACACCTCTCCGCCCTCGAACCAGCTCACAAACACCAGCACATCCGGCGGTGGAACATCAAACCGTTCGCCGTACATCTCGGTATGTTCCAGTTCGATATATTCGCCCAGACCTTTGACAATGGGATGGCTTGGTTCAATCACCCACAGGCGCTCTTTTTCACCTGCCTCGCGCCATTTCAGTTCGCAGGTCGTCCCCATCAACTTGCGGAAGATTTTTGAAACATGCGCAGAGTGAAGCGCCATCAGGCCCATGCCGTCCAATACGCGCTTGTGGACTCTTTCGACGATTTCATCTTTCACTTCCTCGTGCGCCGTGTGTCCCCACCAGATCAGTACATCCGTATCGGCCAGGACGGCCTCGGTCAGGCCGTGGTCCGGCTCATCCAGCGTGGCCGTGCGGACTTTCATCCCGCGACGGTCTCGCAGGTAATCGGCAATTGCGCCATGAATGCCTTTTGGATAAATGGCGGCGATTTCCGGGGATTTTTTCTCATGCCGGTATTCATTCCATACCGTAACTCGAATCGGATCGGTCACTTCATTGTTCCCTTTCTATCGACTCAACCGAACAGTTTCTTTGTGAATGCGACATTGGCTTGGGTGTCGGGAAGGAATTGCTTATCCCGCCCGCTGGTCTCCAGGACATACCATTTGTTGTACCCGATTTCCCTGAATGCTTTCGCGCAGGCTGCCATATCCACCTGGGCATCGGGAGTTCCGAATACGCGGGTTTTCGAGTCTTTCAGGTGGACCTCGCAAATCCGGTCCTTGCCGAGCAGGTGGATCTCGGCGGGCACATCATAGCCGCCGCCCGTCGAATTGCCGACATCGTAGTAAACCTGAAGCATCGGGGAACCGCCCGCACGGTCAATAATGTCCAGATTCTGGGCCGCCGACAGGGTATTCTCCAACCCGAGAATCACGCCGGCATCCTCTGCGCGGGGAACAACCTGCCGAAGAAAATCCACAAGCCGCCGGACCTTCAAAGTATCCAATTCCCACTCTTTCCATACGGGATCTTTGCTGATGTTCCGATATCCCTCGCCGGTTCCGTAGTATCCGCCGGGATAGGGAAGTCGCAGGTCGCCATCTCCGAAAAAAGCGAGCAATGTACAGGAGATTCCCAGCGCTTTGGCCGCCTCAATGGCATCCAGGACATACATCGCAGATTGCGGTTCCGAGGCCAGTGGGATGGCGTTTAGAATCCCCCCGGCGGCCACCGAACAGAACTCAATGCCGTATTCTTTACCCAATGCCAGATACCGATCCCGGACTTCCGGCTTGCGCAGTGGAATATTGTTGGCGTTCAAGCCGACACTGACCTGAATCCCATCCAGGTGGGCTTCTTTGGCTTTCGGGATCAGTTCGGGATTGCACGATCCCCCCAAGTTCCAGTCGCACATTCCGACTTTGACACCGGCGGGACTTTCGGCAGCGTGGCTCTGTTGAAGCGCCGTAAGGGAACCGGATGCAAGCATTCCTGCGCCGATTCCTTTGAGTACAGTACGTCGAGTGATTTCCATAGTTTCATCTCCTTGGTTGTTGACGCAAGAATTTGGAAAGACGCATAAGATCCACTTTGTCGAAACCCCTCAATCCCCCCGTGAACGGGGGGAAGAAGAATTTGTTTGCTCCCTCCCCTGTTTGCAGGGAAGGACGGGGGCCTCCTTGTTGCCTGCAATCCCCAATTTCTAACTCGTTAAATCCGATAAATGCTCCCGGCACAGCCAGGCAATTGCCTCCTCGGTTACATCCGGGATGAAATGATATCGGAACCGGTAATCGAGGTTCCCATTATCGAGAGCGGCACGGACATTCCGTGTACCGGGAGTTGCAACGGATAGTGTTTCATCCGACCGCACATCCAGTTCGGCATGAAGGCAATCGAGAAATCCGAGGCAGCCCGACTCCCGCCCCGTTCGAGATTGCTTGGTCATGGCAAAGAAAGAAAACTCGTGGCGTGACCGGCCCCGCGCGGGGTGCATCGATTGAAAACTCTCTACGATCTCATCCGTGTTTTCTTTCAGGAACTGGCTGCTCGACTGAGGCACGATTATCGACCCGGATTCCTCCGTGGTAATCGCAAGGCCGGTTGGAAAACCGATCTGTTCCAGGCGGTTTTTACTGTTTCCCGAAACACGAAGAAAGAAATCCAGAGTCGGAAATGCCTCCGACAAGAGGAACTCAATTTCGACCAGCGTTTCCTTGTCGTCTCCCAGCGGCCCCTCCAGCGTGAGGGAGGAGTAATCATCCTCAATTCCAGAGCGGACAAAAGAAGATTTGTGCCGGAATTGGACTCCGCGTTTTCCTTTCTTGCCCAGCAGGTAGGTCTTGTGCGGCAAGGTCTCATCCTGCATGGAAAAAACCAGTCGGCCCGATTCGGGAATGTACGGGTCCATTTTCCAAATAACACCGGTAACCAGATCGCGTATCCGAAATCGACCTGTTGCCAGGTTCACATCCACCGCGAGAGCCTGGTTGTTCAGGCGGATTGTCGGCGCATCCTGGCTGGATGGTTGCTGTTCTTTCATGGGTTCATTCATACTTATAGTGTACTTGTGTTAGGCTATCCGGGAAACCCAACGGTCGGTATGGCGATTTCTGAATTGGGCATGACATTCCAAAAGGGTGTGAGTTTGAAGAAACGAGGTATGATTCGATGAAACAAGCAAAATGGGCGCTGATTCTCGTGCTGGTGTGTGCCGGAGTTTTCTCTTGCGGCCGCAAAGCCGCCGAGAAAAGAGAAGGGCCGCTGATCGGGGTCATGCCGAAACTGGTGGGCATCCCCTATTTCAATGCCTGCGAGATCGGCGTAAAAGAGGCCGCAGAGGAACTC
The DNA here is from genome assembly GCA_029557025.1 of Candidatus Omnitrophota bacterium. Taxonomy (GTDB): domain Bacteria; phylum Hinthialibacterota; class Hinthialibacteria; order Hinthialibacterales; family JAKPRU01; genus JAKPRU01. The sequence goes on from JAKPRU010000668.1 coordinate 5,128, forward strand.
GGACTTACCGTGGAATACGATGGTCCCATTATTAACGATCCGGCTCGGCAGTCCGAGATGATCGATATCTGGATTGCGCGCGGATTCAATGTGATTGCCGTTGCCCCCAATGATCCGGATGCTGTCGCACCGGCCCTCCGAAAAGCGCGGGAGCGCGGTATCAAGGTTCTGGCTTGGGATGCCGATGCCGCGCGGGACAGCCGCGACTTTTTTATCAACCAGGCCTCGTATGACGATATCGGGAAGGCTTTGATCGATGTGATGGCCGAGGGGATCGGCGGTGTGGGAGAGACCGCCATTATCACCGGCTCACTGACTGCCCAGAATCAAAACGCCTGGATCGAACGGATGCGCGAACATATTCGGAAATACCCCGGCATGTCCATTGTGGATATTCGGGCATCTGAGGAAGACCACCAGATGGCATTTGAGCGCTCGCAGGATGTGATGAAAGCGTACCCCAACCTGAAAGGCCTGTTCGGGATCACCTCGGTTTCCCTCCCCGGTGCGGCGGAAGCGGTCAAACAATCCGGCATGACCGGCAAGGTCTTTGTTACCGGACTCTCCCTGCCCGAACAGATGCGCGAATATGTGAAAACCGGGGTCTGTCAGAAATTCATTCTCTGGAACCCGGTGGACCTGGGGTATCTCACAGTCCATGCGGCGAAACTTCTGTATGAGGGCAAACTGGCTCCCGGGACGATTCAGGCCGGACGGCTCGGCACAATTACGGTTAATGAAGATGAAGTCCTCCTCGGCCCGCCGCTGATCTTTACGAAAGAGAACATAGACAAGTTTGATTTCTAAGTAACCGTTCGGTAAACAGCGTGGTTGCGCGGCGGGCAAAGCCGCCATGGAGGCGATCTATGGCAAGTTCACGCTTCAAAAAAAGCGAATGTTCAATATTGTTTCCACGACCTGACCGATGTCTCCGGTTGTGCATTACCCGGTTTCAAGGTTCGCGGATTCGGGAACAGGAACACACCCCCGGGGCCATACAGCACGAGATTCGCGCCGTGATTGGCGGTCAGCATCCCTTCCGCGCCCGCCAGCCGGTAGTCATGTATAACGTAGACATCCACCTGATCTCCCTCCAACGCCAGGAACATTGCGGACGGTTCGGGCCAGATTCCATCATACAACGCCCCGCCGATCATAACAACTCCCCGGCAGAAGTGTACGTAATTCACGTCGCCCCAGCCACCCTGTAAAACCGACTCGTATCGGAGGCCCGCAGGGTTCGCCGGATCCAAAAGAACCAGACTGATTTTTCGCGGATGGATATAATCCCACTCCTCCCGAGGCAGCAGCCCGATACGGTTCTCCCAGGCAAACGCCGCCGTCCGAACCGGCACAAGCGAGGTCAACGCGTCCGCATCGAATGTGTAGACTACCGGTCGGGTAGTCGTTGCCCATTTGGAGAACCCCCCGTGCATGTCGGTCATCATGATCCGGGCCAATTCCATGAGCAGGCTATTTGAGGCCGCTGCCAGAGCTTGTTTGTAGCTTTCTTCCAGGGCCAACTCAATCCCCTCGTAGGTAGCCGAGAGTGTCCCTGTCCATTCGACGGCGGCGGCAGCGAATTTGGCGGCCTCAAATGTAACTTGCCACCGGGCGATGACATCGCCGCTTACTGCGCGATCCCACACATTGATGAACTCAATATAGCTGGGATAGTCCTTCAGGGCGCTGTAAACGAAATCCTGGAACAGATTATCCATTTTCTGCCCGAACGTCCAGCGGTAATCGATATGATGGCTAATGAACTCGTAGAGCGCATCGGCCATCGGTATGTCCAGGTTAATCTCCCCCCAAGCCTCCTGCAACACGTTTGCCGTCGCATCACGTAACGCCTTTTCGATATAGACAACGTTGTTTTTACCCTCATCCCAATAGGTTTTGATTTGGGTTTCCGCCAGCCCCACTTGTTCTTTAAGGACACGCAGAAAGTCTCCTGCTTTCGCAAGATCGTTTTCCGTGATGCCGAACGCATCGTCGAGATTGAGATACAGCCGGTACTTCAGGCAGGCTTCATGCACGCTGAGATCGGCATCCAGGCCGGATGCTTCCAGGTGCGCCACGATCGAATCGCTGATCGCCAGGGAGATCGGCTCGCGGACCGGCAATGTCTTGCTGAACTCCTCGATCCGGGAGGCCAGGTCTCCGGTGAAGGATACAATGTCCAGAAAGGGTTCAATCGTGTTGACCACCGCCTCCGCCAACTGTTCCTGCAATTCCCGGACTGCCTGTGCCAGCGCGTTTTCGTAGTTCAGATAATCCCGGTTGCC
>JAKPRU010000669.1 GCA_029557025.1 Candidatus Omnitrophota bacterium
CGTCCATTGTCCAGGACAAGGATCATATCGGCGTGCAGGATGGTGGAGAGGCGGTGAGCGATCACAAATACCGTGCGGTTTTCCATCAGCCGGTCCAGGGCTTGCCGAATAAGAAGTTCCGATCCGGAGTCCAGGGATGAGGTTGCCTCATCCAAAATCAGGATGGGCGGATCTTTCAGCAGGGCACGGGCGATGGCAACACGTTGCGCCTGGCCCCCGGAGAGGGTGCAGCCGCGTTCCCCGATCACGGTGTCATAGCCGTCCGGCAATTCACGGGCGAATCCATCTACCTGCGCATCCTTCGCCGCGGCCTCAATTCGCTCCCAGGGATAGGCATCGCTCCCACAGGAAATGTTTACTCTCAACGTGTCGCTGAACAGCAGCGTTTCCTGGGGGACGAGTCCAATTTTGGCTCGCAGGGAGTCGAGAGTAAGACTGCGCAGATCGTATCCGTCAATGGATATCCGGCCGGAAGTCGGATCGTGAAAACGCGGGATAAGGCTCACCAATGTACTTTTTCCGGCTCCGCTGGGGCCGACCAGCGCGACAACTTTTCCTCGTGGAACCGTGAAAGAGATGTCGGTGAGAACCGGGGTCTTGCCGTCGTAAGAGAAGCACACGTGATCGAAGACAATCTCCTGCTTGAATTCGGGCAGATCACGTGCGTCCGGACGGTTGCTGATTTGTGATTCCATCTCAAGGATTCCGAAAATCCGGTCCATTCCGGCCATACCCTGCTGGATGGTGTTGTAAGATTTGTTCAGACGTTTGATCGGTTGGTACAGATTAGCCAGCATGAAGACGTACACAAGAAACGAGGTGGCCTCCATCCCACGCTGAAATACGAAATACCCGCCCAGCAGGAGAACACCCAGAACGCCGATTGCGCCGAGGGTCTCCGTAAGCGAGGTCGAGACACCTCTGGTTTTGATGATCCGCATCACCGAACGGAATATCTTGCGATTTTCGGCGGAGAATTTTCGTTTCCGTTCATCCTGCATCCGGAATGCTTTGATGATCGGCATCGCCGAAAAGGTCTCCTGCAGAAGGGCGTTCATGGAGCCAAGCGCGCCCTGGGTGGAGGCGCGCGCTTTCCGAATCCGCGCTCCCAGAACGGCTACGATCAACACAGTCAGGGGCAGCAACAATAAATAGACCGTGGTCAGGAGCGGATAAAGGCAGAACAGGGTGACCAGGGTCGCAAGGATAATCAGCGGCTCCAGCAGCGCCTCCCCGAACACTGCAAACACATAGCTGCCCATCAGTTCGACATCGATGGTGAGATAGGAGAGCAACTCCCCGCTTCTTCGGGCCTTAAAAAATCCCATGTCCATGGCCAGCAAGTGATGAAACAGCTTTTCGCGAATATCCAGAATGACCCGCTGACCGATCCAGTTGCTGAAATACAGCTGGGCGAAACTGAACACGCATTTGAGAAGAGTCAGAAACAAGGCTATGGCCGCCACCATGGCCAAGACGCCCAGGCGATTCTCCTGCATATAACGCAGAAGCCGGATATACACCGGACGGAAGATTTCCCCCAATCGGTCCCGACTTTGCCCAATCCCGATCCAGGAAAGCGGTTTCTCATCCGGCTCCGCCTGATCGAGTATCTTCGACTCCAGTTCGAGTTTTTCGGGCAGGTAGCGCTCGCTGAACCAGTCGCCGGCGGGGAGTTTCGGTGCGGAGATGCGGACCGTTGGGCCATCTTGT
>JAKPRU010000676.1 GCA_029557025.1 Candidatus Omnitrophota bacterium
GATATCGATTGTGGCCTCATCCAGCTTGGTGTGTTCCCTCAAGGGCAGGGCTACATTCTCCCCGACGGTCATCGAGTTAAATAGCGCGCCGGACTGAAACAGAATTCCGAAACGCTTGCGGATTTCATCCAGTTCCTCGTCGGACATCTCGGAAATGCGCTGACCCAGAAGCTCCACCGTGCCTTCATCCGGCTGAATGGACCCGATCATATGGCGAAGAAGCGTACTCTTTCCGCAGCCAGAACCTCCCATAATCACCATGGTCTCCCCCGGATAGACCTCCAGGGTAACGCCATCGAGAATGGTCCGGTCGCCAAATCGCTTGACCAGATTCTTCACGCGAATAACCGGTTCTTTTTTATCCTTTTCCGCCATTGAATTTCGGTCTCCGCCAGGGGCGGTTAAATTCCGAATACATAAAACACCACGGTAAACAGGCAGGCGGCCACCACGATCGCCACAATGGAATATACGACCGTCATGGTAGTGGCCCGGCCGACCCCTTCGGCCCCGCCGCGCACTCTCAACCCTTCATAACAGGCGATCAGGCTGATCAAAATTCCAAACACGGCCGACATGATCAGGCCCGAATAAAAATCCTTGTAACGCAGAATGCTCTGCATGTTTTTCCAATACGGCGTATACACATCCGGCCCCAGCACCAGATGGGCCGTCAGATACCCGCCCAAAGCGATCATCATGTCCGCCACCACCGTCAGCAATACCGTCGCGACCAAGGTAGCCGTCACTCGCGGGACAACCAGATAACGGACCGGATTCATCGCCATCGCTTCGAGCGCTTCGATTTCCTCTGAAACCACCATCGTTCCCAATTCCGCGGCGATAGACGCCCCGGCGAAACCGCTCAGAACGACCGCCGTGATGATCGGGCCTAACATGCGGAACCCCGCCACCCCGATCACCGAAGAGATCTGGGCCTGCTGACCGTAATCTTCCAACGTCGGAGCCAGCTGCAACGCCAGAATCACTCCGATAAACACCTGCACCAGCACGACAATCGCCAGGGACTTTACCCCCACGCGGA
>JAKPRU010000697.1 GCA_029557025.1 Candidatus Omnitrophota bacterium
CGCCCAAGCTGGCTTGGGGCGATAAGGCCATGTCCAAAGCGGAATTGGCCGCCCGTGCCGCCGCAGTGATTACCTCCGGCGCAACCCATGACCTGAGTATGGAACCCCAGGAAGATCAGGGACAACCTTTCGCCCGTCCCATGGTCGGGATGGACTTCGAGGATATCGAACTGTCCGACTTCTTCGACTGCGTCCGATCGGGACGACAGCCTTATTCCGATGTTATTAAGGGTCGCAACGACGCCGTTATGGTTCTCTCCGCCAACACGGCCATGATGCAGAACAGGCGGATCGAGCTGGGACCGGAACTGTATATATGATCGGGCAACAAAATCCTCAATGCGGGGTGAGATCGTGAGAAATTCGAAAAGGCATCGTCGCACGGGAGTCGAGGCGATGTCTTTTTTGTTATGTAAAGGCAGGTTGATCGATTGAACGTTTGCCATACCAGATATTTACGCCAGAGGAATAGAGAATGAACCAGATGCGTACTTCCTTGGGACTCGCGATTGCGGCGCTATTGTTGATTCCTTCCTGGATACAGGCGCAACCCAAGCGTCAAGCGCCACGGGCCTGCCCGCCGTTTTACCTGCGGGACAGCATGGGCAATGAAATCAATCCGTTCAAATGGGAACAGGAACTGGAGGACTGGAAAAAGATGATGGGGGATTTCGGCGACGGAGCGCCTACGGATCCCGCCGTGTACGGCATGTCTATTCCGCCCTACAGCCCGAAACGAACGTGCGGTGAATGCCATAATTACAACAAGATCACGGCCGGGTATCATTTCCGCATGGGGTCTGATGTCCTTCATGACGACTATGGGGCAAATAAAGATGACCCCTGGAGCATTTCGGACGGAATCTGCGGAAAGTTCAGCCGAATGTATTTCCTCCAATTCCCCCGCAAGCACTTCGCTAACCCCAATCAAATCGACATGGGCCTGTATACCTGGACATCTCGATGCGCGACCTGCCATCCGGGCGGCGGCCCCCTGGAGTTTGACCGTAATGGACACCGGTTGGATGATTA
>JAKPRU010000704.1 GCA_029557025.1 Candidatus Omnitrophota bacterium
ATGATCGGTCCGGCGTCGTATTCGTTGTTGACGAAATGCACGGTGCAGCCGGAAATTTTTGTGCCGGAGGCTAAAACAGCCTGATGGACGCGGTCTCCGTAAAGGCCCTTTCCTCCGAACAGGGGCAACAGGGCAGGGTGAATGTTCATCACCCGCCCCGCGTAGTGATCGGGAATTTTCCAGAACGACAGGAATCCGGCCATGCAGACCAGATCGACCCGGGCCTGGTCCAGATTCGCGGTGATGCGGTCCCAGTAGGTTTGGTCGTCGGGCATATCCTTGAAAGGAATGATTTCGACGGGCAAGCCGGCTTCCCGGCAGCGTTGAACTCCTTTGCAGGGGCGGGAAGCGACTACGGTGACGATTTCCGCATTCAGCCGCCCGGCCTGGATCTCTTCATGGATATTCAGCAGCGTCCGTCCGCCGCCACTGAGCAGCCCGCCCAGACGGAGCGGTGTATTTTTTGTGTCGCTCATCATGCCCGCCATTAAAACGAAACGGCGGCCGGGAGTCAAACCCAGCCGCCGTTAAACTGCGATTTAATCTTCCGTTCAATTCGAATGAACAATACGCGGAGTGACGAAGAAGTACAGGTCGTTCATGCTTCGCTGGGAACGATGGTTTTTGAACAGCCATTCGATTCCTGGAATATCGCCCAATCCGGGTATTTTACGTTCCCGCGTGATGTTTCGGACCATCCGCAAGCCTCCAATGACCAGCGTATTTCCGTCGGGCACGGTGACCGAGGTTTCCGCCTCGCGGGAGTCAAACACCGGATTGGTCATCGGACTGGTGATCTGCGAATCGTCCATGGACATTCTTGATTTGAACCCCGATACCGCGGAGACGACCGTAAGTACGTGCAGTTTCACCTGATCGGTGCCGATGGTCTGCGGGGTGATATATAGCTGGACTCCCACGGGCTTGTACGTGGTTTTCTCGGTAATGAGATTATCGTTAGACAGCCTGGCGGAGGAAATCGGCAATTCCTGTCCTGCCAGAACATAGCCG
>JAKPRU010000707.1 GCA_029557025.1 Candidatus Omnitrophota bacterium
ACCAGGACATAAAGCGTTGTGGTTTTGGAAAAAGCGGTTGTGGTATGCAGGCCGGAAAACAGAAGGGCAACAACAGCCAGGATGGTAAGAACCAGAAGGTCGCGGTATCGGCGAACGAACTCATACGGCGCGTGGGGTTCCAGCATGTCGGTTCGGGGATGCTTTCTGGTTTTACTCTGGTATTCTCAGTATGCTGCCTTCTTCGGACGGTGACATCAAGATTGGAGGTCTTTCATGGCGCTGATCGGGATCGGGGTCGATGTCGCTCAAATCGACCGATTCGAGCGAATGGAACATTTGTACGGAGAACGATTTCTCCGCCGGATTCTCCACCCGGTTGAACGGAACTTGTTGGAAAAACGCCGGAACCGGGCGGAGTTTCTCGCAGGACGATTCGCCTGTAAAGAAGCCGCAAAGAAAGCGCTCGGAGAGTTCCCCGGACGGGGAATCGCCTGGAATGAGATTTACGTGGTCGAACGAAAGAACGGCCGTCCGGACCTCTTTTTCGAGGGCCGGGCAGCCATACTTGCCGCACACTTGGGGGTCTGCGCCGGGCAGGTTTCCATCAGTCATGACGGAGCCATCGCTATGGCAGAGGTTGTTCTTGAATCGGCTCGATAGTGATCACCGATCTTTTCTCCGATATATCCTTCTGTCTCTCTCTTCTATCCGGGAATTCTTCCGAACAGCATGAACAGCGGCACGCCATCCCGTGCCTGGACCAGGAGCGGTTTCGCATTTCGGTACAGATACCATTCAATACCGACAAACATCCCCTGCCTGCATTGAAGCAGGTGAAAGTCGTACGGGGGATCGCAATCATATATTATGTCGGGATTGAGCACGCCCCGCTCCTGCCAGTATCCGATCACCGCATAGTTCATGGAAAGCGGGCGCATCTTCGCCCCGGGGGGAACGATCCGGTTGATTTCCTCCACAAACGAACGGGTCAAGGCATCACACCAGTAAGTCGATTCCATGCCGAGCCGTTGCGCACCCGGAAGTCCGCCACACAAAAAGTTGAAATAGGACAACTGGCACGGGTGAATGCGAATGATATCTAATCCTGCCGGAACCAATACCCCCACAGCAATCAACACACACAGCAACATCTTCTGGTTTCGCGGAGCGTTCAAACGATCCACTTGGTTGAGGATGAACTGATATCCATACCCTGCCAGAACCGCAAAACAGGGAAATGCAGCCAGGAACAGGCGGACCCCATCATATCCCTGCGCCATCGGCAGCATCAGCACGACAAGGGGGACTAGCGCACCCAGAACCATGAGAGACCAGCGGGGTAGCGTGGCGGTGGTCGGTTTGGTGGACTCAACCCCATCTCCCCCAATCTTGGGGAACAGGCTTTTGCGCCATCCCGTGCCGACCCCTATGCCGATCAGTATTAAAATCCCTGTTGGAACCGTAAACAACGTCATCACACAGGGGTAATGCCATGGTGTGTCGTTCAAGTACCGTCGGCCGAAATACCACAAACCGATGGGGTGTACGGTTGTTTTTCGCGCATAATCGAAAAAACGTTCGTAAATCCGGGTTGCCGTGTCATGCCAAAGCCAAGGCTGCGTGGCCAGATAGACCAGCGGTGTTAAGATGGCTGCCGCTCCGGCAAGCATCAATCCTCTTCTGAAAAGGAACCGGCGATTTTCACTTTTTAAACAGACCAGGCCGAGCCACAGAACAAGAACGGGCGGCAAAAACACCGCATGAAGTTTTGTGGCGAACGCCATGGCATAAACCAGCCCCGCCATCCAAACGGAACATTTTCCTTCCACCGCCGCCGCCGCAACAAACAACACCCAAATCCACCAGCACAGAATATGCGCATCCAGGCTGAACAGGTGCGCATGACCGAATACGCGCGGCATCATCACCAGGCACAGCGCCGACATCCACGCGGCCCCCGGCCCGATATGCCTTCTGCACCAGAAAAACACTGTGCCGACCAGTATCGAAAACAACACCGCCGAGGGCAGTCGGTAGGCTTTGATTTCATCCAGGAATCCGCCGAAAATCAACTTGCTGAGCGCTGCGCATGTCCGGGGAAAAGACGGGTGGTCCGAGGTCGTAAACCAGTACCCGTCGATTGTTTCGAGGGAGAATGCCCCTTCCCCCTTGAATAGAATCCGGAACCATTCCGCCTGACGTTTGGCGGCATCGAAGTTAGGATACGCCTCATCCCAGGTAACCCCCGGATCGTCCAATGTCGCGAACAAAACAAGGAAAACGCCGACAGCCAGCGCGATGCCGGGAACCCGGTCACCCGCTTTTCCGCGCCACCACAATATAGTTGAGGGCGAAGATCTTTCGTCGTTCAATTCGTTCATCCAGCCAGGCCACCATCCTCGACCAACCGCCGTTCAACAACAGAAAACCATCGTACACCAACGGCACGGGATGAAGGAGTGCTTTGCCCGCAACCGATGGAATGTGCCCCAAAAACGAAAGAAGCCCACCCGCCGGTCGAATCTCCTCAACCTCCAACCCCGCGCTTGCGCACAGGTACCTCAAGCCATGGCAGGTGAATCGAAAATAATCGTGAGGTTCATTATGGAGATAGGCGAGATGCGGCGCGGTCAAAATCAACATTCCACCGGGAAGAAGCACACGCGCGATTTCCCTCAACGCCCTCGCGGGTTCGGGCACATGCTCCAGAACCTGCGAACAGAATACCGTATCGAAACACCCATTCACAAACGGCAAGTCGAGAAGAGATCCCACCACCGAGGGCGCGGCCCGCTCAACCGTCACATCCAGGCTGACATACTCCGCCGCAAACTCCGACAAACGTGCTGCGTAGGCTTTCGATCCGGCGCCCGCGTCCAGCACTCTTCCACGGACATGTTTTTCAATCAGGGGTTTCAGCGCTTGAATTAAACTCGCCCGTGTCGGCGACAGCAGGAAATAGTCTTCTTTTCCCGTGGTCTCCCGGGCAATGGTCCGATCTTTATCACGAATGCGATCATAGATGGATTTCGTCATTTGCGGACAATCCGGCGAAACAAATTGAGGTATTGCTCTGCCACTGAAGACCAGGACCGGCCTTCCGCAATCCTGCGGGATGTCGCTCCCCATTGCCCCCAACGCTCCGGTGTGTCCAACATCCTCAGCAAAGCGGAACGCAGCGCCGCTACATCACCGCACGGGACTACCTCACCGTTGTTCTGTACCAGCTCCTGCGCACCCCCTGTGTCGGTCAGAAGGACCGGCAAACCGCAAGCCATCGCCTCCAGCGCGGCGTTCGACATCCCTTCCGCCAATGACGGCAGGATAAACAGGTCGCATTCCGGCAAAGTCCGCGCAATCCAGTCGCGGTCACGGTCCCCCGCGAACTCCACACGGTTATCAATCCCCGATTTCATTACCAGTGTCGATAATGCGGGCTTTTCCGGACCATCCCCGATGACCAGCAGCCTCCACGGTCTCTCCTGCAACTGCCCCAGCGCGGTGATCAGCAAATCAACTCCTTTGCGCGGAATCAACCGGGCCACCGTGACCAATACCGGCGCATCCCCCGGAGAGTGCGGCTTCGGAACAAAACGATTTGTGTCGACCCCGTTCGGGATCACCTGAATGGGCAAATCGCCAAACGCTTTCACCGCCAGTTTTCGCAATCCCTCGCTGTTTGCCACAACCGCCGCTGCGGACTCCCAGCTGCGACGCACCAGCGGACACAGCAACCTGTGATCCAATGTGAACCGCTGATTGTACCCGGGAACATCCGAACCCCGCAACGAGATCACGTAGGGCATTCGCTTCCGCAGCCGGTATGCGACCAGCCCGGATGGAATCCCGAAAAAGGCATGGCAGATATCGTAATGCTCTCGTCGCAACTCCCTTTTTGCCTCCCCCCACGCCCCCAAAAGATACCGCAGAACCTCGCTTCGACGCCAGAAGCGAAGGTCCCTTTTTCCCACCGGAATGCGAAGGATTCGGAAATTCGACTGGCGGTTTAATTCCTCTTTCTGCTTTCCTGTTCCGGAAGTGATGAGTAAAACACGGCATCCGGCATCCCGGACAATTTCGCTCAGAATGGCCTCATGGGCAGTCGCCCCCCCGCCGCCGATGGGAGGATATTCGTAATTGAGCGCGAGGATGGAGAGGTTGGACGATTTGTCTGTGGAGGGGTTACCGTTCATCAAACCGATACACTGTGGAGCATTGGAGAAGGCCAATGCCTCTATTCCAGCGAGTGCAGCATCAAGCGAACCTTATCCACGGCCTTGATATACTCGGCTCGTTCCTGCTCACGCTCTTTGTACATCTGTTCGGCGATGTTTAATGCGGTAAGGAGGGCAATTTGAAGAGGTTGAGCGTTCGGAGCGGCCTGACTTACATCCTCGATACGCTTTTCCACAAACTCCACAATCCTGCGCACCATTTCAGGGTTGTCACCCGGCGCCAAACGCAACCGGATTCCCAAGGCGGAAAACTCAATCGGTTCCATGACGTTTTCGACCGGCTCCGAATGTTATTCCTGCCACGGCAGGTTACCAAATCGGCATTGAACTCGAAACAGACAAATCCCCCCCATCGGACTCAGGTTCACCCAGCCCCATGCTCGATCTCATCAATTCGCTTAATCAGGGCCTCCAGGCGCTGCCTCACCTGATCCCGCTCCTGCAAGAGGACCTCCGCTTTTTCTTTCCAGTCTCCACCTTCCAACTGGGTCTGTTCCACCTCCTGACGCAATCGGTCACGCTCCTCCTCCAGGTCTCGGACTCGCAAGGATAAGGAGTTTACACGCTGCTCCAGGGCATCCAGGCTCGCAAAAAGATCTTCCATCATTGACATCGAAACGGATAACCTTCCAAAAATTCAGGGTTGAATTGCCATTTTCATACTCCCGCGAAAGTCCGCCTGCAACCGCCATTGCGAACTGATACCAAAATTGGGTGCTTGAATGAGATTTCTCCCTTCGGTCGAAATGACAGACCTGTTGTCATTCCGAACGAATGTGAGGAATCTCGGCAAGCCTGAGATCGCAACGTCGCAGCCCTTCGCGGACTCCGGGCTGTCCCTGCCTGGAGTAGGCCAGGCGTCCCTGCCTGGCAAAGCCCTCCCGTCGGACAAGCACGGAGGCCCGTCCCACCAGTTCGGACGAGGCTTACCACCAGCGGTTCCCCCCAACCTGATTATGGTCCATTGCCTGCTATCAACTCACAAGATAGATAAAAACATTTAAGAAACGCTATCAACAAAACGGGGCGTTGTCAAGAAAAAACTGACTGTTGTGAAACAATTTATATCGTGAATCGTGCCGAGAATGCGCATTTCAGCCCGAACGGTGGCATAATCCCTCTGATCTTGCATACGCTCGGTTTACAATTTTTCCAGTTATGAAACCGCGAACGGTCAACCGGCTGTCTTTGGTCCTGCTTTTCGGCCCGATCTGCATTTTCTATTGGAGAATCATTTTCCTTTGGGAATTGCCGAACGGGGGTGATTTGCTGTCCCAATTCATCCCCTGGCGGATGTTTGCCATCGCTTGCGTGAAAAACGGCCTTCTGCCGCTGTGGAATCCCTATACTTTCTGCGGAACGCCGTTTTGGGCGAATATCCAGACTTCGCTCCTTTTCCCGTGGAATCTCCTTCATTTTGTGTTGGAATTGCCGGTTTTCTTTGCGTATTGCCTTGTGATTCATCATCTCATCGCGGCCGGGGCGATGTTTGCATATTTCAAAAGCCGTTTCCATGACCCGATTCCCGCCTTGGTCGCGGGTACGATTTATGCCTGGGCAGGATTCTTCATGTTGCACGCGGATGATGGCCACTGGATTCATATCCAGGCGTATGCCTATATCCCGTTTTGTCTGCTTGCCCAGGATCGCTTGAGGGAAGGTTTTACTTGGCTTCGCTTGGCCGGGTTGGTTGTGCCTCTGGTAATGATGATTCTCGCGGGACATACTCAACTGCCGCTTTATGTCTTTTACCTGCTGATTTTTCGAGACTTATGGTATTTCTTTGCGCAGAAGGGACTTTTTCGAGTCAAATCCCGGCGAATAGTCGTTACGCTTGGCGGGATTGCGTTTTCCCTGCTGATTTGCGCGGCTGTGCTGATCCCGCTTTTGGAACTTTCCGCTCACTCATCCACCCGCGCGGGTGGCATGTCGTATGAATCTGCCACACATGACTCCCTCCCTCCGGTGCACATTGCCACTCTTCTTGCACCTTTCCTGTTCGGCGATCCGAATTACACCCAGCCTGAAAGAAAATTCTGGGAAACCACTATTGGGTATCATGAGATTTGCGGGTACGCGGGAGTGGCCTCGCTGGTATTGGTGTTTCTGGCGTTTGTTCCGGTAAGGAGAGAGGAAAAGAATGAACACGGACAGGCACAAACAGGGACAGACAAGGGGAGTTCCACAAATCTTCTCCCTCCGGGAGGAGAGGGTTGGGATGAGGGAATCCTTGTCATCGAGCGCCGTTTCGCCCTGACACTCCTCGTCCTTTCTATTATCCTCGCGCTTGGAAACCACACTCCTCTCTATCGCGTGGTCTATGAGATTTTGCCGGGATTTGCCTATTTTCGGGTTCCGGCGCGTTTTCTGCTGTTCTATGGATTTGCTGTTGCGATATTGGCGGGACTCGGGATGCAACGAGCGATGCTGGGTCCCTGGTGGAGCCGCAGGCACGGGCTATCGGTTATGCTTATGCTCGGTCTGGGACTGCTTCTCCTCGGCCTTACGGGACTGGCTTACGTAATCCAGGACGATATATGGAGTTACTTCCATTACCTTGAGGCCGAACGAAGCCGAGTCAGCCTGGACCTTCCTGTTGAAGCCCTCCAGGAAATCAGTGAGGAACTCCCGAAGAACCTCGCTGAGGGTCGGCTCCACTCATTGCTTAAGGGCATGACCCTTGCGGTGGTCTGGTTCTGGTCGGCGTTGCTGGGCGCCGCAGCAATGCACCGCTGGGGTTTACGACGCTTCTGGCCGGCATTACTTGTGTGGGGAGTGGTCTTCGGCGACATGGTCTGGTTTGCGCACCGATTTATCCCGACATCGCCCTGGGAGCAATGGCGGGAGCATTACTATCCGAGAACCGACTTTCTCCACCTCCTGCCACAGAGCGAACTTTCTGCGTACCGGGTTTTGCTCACCGACGAGGTTATATTAGGTCCCACAGTGAAAGGCCACCTGGAATGCAGACCGAACAGGTTGATGGTCCGGGGAATCAAGACTGTCCGGGGGTATGACCCGATTCAGCTGGCATCTTTCGCGGCCTTTATCAATGAAATGCAGGGGCGGGACCCCGCTTACAGGCAGGGCGGAATGCTCCATATCACCTTTCCGGCGCTGATTCGTCCCATTGCCTATCAACTGACCGCAGTCAAATACCTGATCACGACCATGGAGGCGCCAAGTACGTTTGAATTGATCTGGGAGGACCAGCTCAATCCGCTCCGCATGTACAGGAATCCCGATGCCAGGCCGGAGATGCAATTGTTTGAGGGTAGCGGCGGCACAATCCTGGTGAACCTCCAGCATCCGTCGCTGCTCGATATAAGCGTAAAGACCCCGCATGATACCACGTTCTTTTGGTCTCAATGCTACTATCCCGGATGGCATGTCTATGTCGATCGTGTGGAACAGCCTATCAAGCCTTTCCTGAATGTCTTCATGCAGGTTCCTGTCCCCGAGGGGGATCACCGTGTGGTGTTTCAATTCAAGCCGTTGACCGTATATTGGGGCATTGCTATTTCTCTTATCAGTCTGACCATTCTGACCATGCTCTGCCTGATTGAGTTTTGGAGAAGGAGCAGATTCCATGGCGCTGATGGATGAGTTTGCCGGGAACGAGGCGGACGGGCTGCTCGAATGGGCAAAGGAGCTCGGTGTCAAGGTAGATATCCGACAAATCGACCGGTATCCGACTTCCGCTTCCGTGCTATCCGAATATCAGCCGGATCCACCTGTCATAACTGTTTATCGGTATAAACCGTGGGAAGAATGGCTTCAGACAATATGTGAGCAGAATCTTCGATTTTTCGCCCCATGGTATCTGATCCCCCTTGCCATGGAACTGTATCGTCATCTGGAAATCCATGATCTCTATCGAGTCCAATTCCCGTGGTATGACCTTGTCGGCAGGCTTCAACTCAAGTCATTGGACCGTCGCGCAGAGGTATTCACCCAGAGAATCCTGGACATCCCGCTGCCGCTGAATAAGTTTTGGGATGTGGTCCATGCCGCGTTACGGCCGGCGACAGGCGAATAGAATCACGCCACCTTGACCAAGCCGACGAGGCCCGTGTCGTTGCCGACCTCGATGTCGCGCACAAAGCAGTCCTGTCCGGGCGCTTCTCGTGTCATTTCGACTGCCAGGGTTTCTGCGGCGATAAAGTCTTTGAACCGGTTCACAATATCGTCCATGGTTTCCCCCCGGAATAAGTGCAGGCGGATTCGGTCGGAAACCTCCAGGCCGGCATCCTTGCGCATGATTTGCAGTTTGCGAACCAGCTCGCGGCATTGCCCTTCCGCAATCAGTTCCGGCGTTAGAGTCAGATCCAGAACCACCGTCACGCCCTTTTCACTTGCCGCGGAGTACCCTTCCGTGCCTTCCATCGCGAGGCGGACATCATCCGGTGTGATCGCGACGATGCCGCTCGGCAAATCCAGCAGAAACTCGTTCCCCATTGAAAGCGCATCGTAAGCTTCGTCCTGATTCACTTCTTCCCACGCTTTTCTGATCGCGCCGGCCTCCTTCCCAAGACGTGATTTCAGGCTTTTCATGTCCAGCGCGACATGGCGTCGAATGTACGGCCCAGGATCGTCCAGGAATTGCATCTCCTTAACATTAAGTTCTTCAAGAATGTCCTGCTCGAACTGTCGGATCGTCTCCCGCAGCTCTTCGGGGACAACGAGCATGGCGCAGGCAAGCGGCTGCCTGACTTTCTGTCCGGCGGCATTTCGCGCTGCCAGCCCCACGCTGACCACCCGCTGAACCATCGCGACACCTTCCTCCAGAGTCGGATCTACAAATCCCGGGTCGGATACCGGATAGGGAGTATGGTGAATACTCTCCGGAGCGGAGGGGTCCAAACTTCTTACCAGGTTCTGATAAATATGTTCCGAAATGAACGGCACAAACGGGGCCATCAGTCGGCAAACGGTGGTAAGAGTGTAGTAGAGAGCCTGGTATCCGGCGATCTTGTCCGGTCCTGTTTCTTCTTTCCAGAAGCGGCGACGATTGCGACGCACATACCAGTTGGAGAGATCCTCCCAGAGATTCTCAATCGCGATGACTGCCTTGCGGACTTCGTAGTTCTCCACCGAGGCCCGAATGAGCGCAGCGACGGAATTGACCCGCGAGATCAGCCAACGATCCAGAAGACGGGTGTTTTCTTGAGGCACATAGTCGTAGACCAGGCTTGGCTTATCCTCCTGGGCATACAGCACAAAAAAACTATAGACATTCCAAAACTGGAGGAATTTCCGTTTGATCTCTCGGCTGGGTCCGTACCCGAATCGCAGGGGTTCCGTTGTGGCCTGTCCCAGGTACATCCACCGGACCACATCCGGCCCCATTTTCTCGACAGCCTCATCGAACCAGATTGCATTCCCCCAGGATTTGTGCATCTCCCGGCCATCCTCGGCCAGTACCTTTTCATGCGTCATCACACATTTGTACGGGGCCGTTTTCTCCAGAGCCACCGACATGAACAAGAGGGAATAGAACCAGCAGCGCAGCTGCGCCCGCATCTCCAGAACCAGGTCCGCCGGAAACCAGTCTTTCCAGTATTCACGGTCCTCGAAATACTTCATGGTCGAAAACGGCACAATGCCCGCATCCAGCCAGCAGTCCCCCACATCGGTGATTCGCGCAACCGTCTCGCCGCATTTCTCGCAGCGGATTTTCACTGCATCGATCCACGGACGGTGAAGCTCCGGCAGATCGAACGGCTCGGTGGCACGTTCCCGCAACTCTTTGAGCGACCCGATCACATTCAGATGCCCACAGACCTTGCAGGGATAAAACGGCAACGGCAATCCCCAGTAGCGTTTCCGTGAGATACACCAATCTCCCATGTTGACAAGCCAATCGTCCATGCGCTTCTGAATATGAGAGGGAACCCAGCGCACTTTTGAGTTTGCCTCGCGCATCTGCGGACGGATTTCCGCGCTGGAAATAAACCATTCATCGACCAGGCGGAAAATCAGTTCCTCGCCGCAACGCCAGCAGCTGGGGTAGCGGTGTGTATACGATTCGGTTTTGAACCAGACCCCTTTTCGCTTGAGGTCTGCAAAGATGGCCTGCTGCAAATCCTGCACTCGTTTGCCTGTGAATTCGCCGAATCCCTCCAGATACGTTCCGGTCTCGTCCACAGGTTGGATGATCGGCAGGTTCTCCAGACCGGAGAGCTCAAAGTCTTCTTGCCCACAGCCCGGGGCAATGTGCACAATCCCGGTTCCTTCCTGGCTCCCCACCATGTCCCAGGCGATCACACGGTGATCGATGTTCTTTCCGGCCTCCAGATCATCGAACGGCCCATCGTAATGCAATCCGAGCAGGTCCTTCCCGAAACACTTCCCCACAACCCGGTAGTCCTTGCCTTCCGTTCCCACACGATGCACGGTCTCCGCCCCCACAATCAGGATATGTTCGCCTGCCTGGATTCGCAGATATTCCAGTTCGGGATGAACCGCCGCCGCCACATTCGCCAGCAGGGTCCAGGGGGTTGTTGTCCACACCAGGAGGCTCTCTCCCGGTCGTTCCTTGATGGGAAACCGAACATAGACCGCCTTGTGAGTCACCTCATAGTAGGTTTCCAGCATTTCGTGCTGAGAAAGGGAGGTTTCACAGCGCGAGCACCACGGCATGGCGCGATGCCCCAGGTACAGCCAACCCCGCTCATGGCAAACCTTCAGAAAATACCAAATCGACTCGATGTTTGTATCGCTCATGGTGTAATACGAGTTGGGCCAGTCCATCCACTGTCCCAGCGATATGGACTGTTGAGTCTGGATTTGGCTGAACTTGTTGACCCGTTCCCGGCATTTCCGGCTGAACTTTTCCAGACCGTAGTTCTCAATTTCGCGCTTGGAGTTCAGACCGAGGTCTTTCTCGACCTCCACCTCAACCCACAGCCCTTGGCAATCGAAGCCATTCTGGTAGCGCTGGTGGAAACCCCGCATCGCATAATAACGTTGGTAGAGGTCTTTCAGGGTTCGCCCCCATCCGTGATGCACACCCATAGGGTTATTGGCCGTAATCGGCCCATCCAGGAAAGAAAACCGTGGCCCGCGACGGTTCTTTTCAACCAGGGTCTGGAAACATTTGTGTTCATCCCAGAATGTCAGGATGTGTTTGTAGATAGCAATAAAATCCAGTTCTCCAACCGGACGAAACATGATTCCTCTCCGTTTTCGATGAGTTGTTTAAGAATTCGCCAGCCGATTGATCCATGCAGGCTTTAGATGCCAAACTTTTTACATTACCACAGCTGTGGCGCGAGCGGTATGCCGGTCTGTTGAAAAGGCTTTGATCGTCTACCCACCGCCTGCGTCGCTTTTCTTGACAAACAGGTTGTTCTTCGTAGATTATTGTGGAACAATAAGTTCTGTTTACTCTCCTATCCTGCAGTCCTGGATCAATAAGGGATACCTGGTGCTGAATGCAATGGGATGTGTCGGTGTCCCCAAATGCCTGGCGACTTATCTGGAGGAGCACGGATACAACATTACGTGGGCTTTCAAGGCCACGCTTAACCGGGTCAAGTCCGAGACGCTCGAAAAATAGCGGCGCGGCTTGGCAAAACCGGTTGCACAGATGGAGGATGAGTCTTATCACCGGATGCTATTCGCCGAGAAGATTCGTGGGTAATCCCGGTTTTCAGACCGCGTAGAGCGTGCAGAGGGAACCAATAATGATAACGACCGGATATGAAGAAAAGCGCGAATTCACACGGGAAGACATATCCATTCCGTTCATCTACAGCCTCGATAAAGGGAACAGCCTGTTGGAAGGTGAATGGAAAGAGGCTGTCACACTCGATATCGGTCCGGTTCTCGTGGGGGGAATCGGATTCAACACCACGCGTGACGATTTTCGGGAAGGTCAAGCGGTTCGTGTAGCCTTATTCATGGACCTGAAGATCAAAGAAGTCTGGGAACGCGAACGGGAGAATTTCCCGATCATCTACGATGCCAAGGTCCTCCGGGTGACCGACAGGGGTGACCACAAACGGGTGGCACTGGTTTTTGGGGGGATGATTTCTGGGGAGGAGGAGAAGGGAGAAGCATAACCGGCAAGCCCCTCACCCTCTCCCGCGGGAGAGAGAATATCTTGCATATATCCGCGGGCATATTCACTCCGATCGGAACCGTAGTCAGCAGATCCGATCAGTCTTCTTTCTCGCCTTCTTTCGCTTCCTCCCACAGGCGATCCATTTCCTGGAGAGTCGATCCTTCTAATGTCCCGCCCTGTTCTTTGATTTTCTGTTCGATGTAATGGAAGCGGGAGGAGAACTTATCGACTGTCATGGCGGCGCACTGTTCCGCGTCAATCTCCAGGAAACGGCAGATATTCACCAGCGCGAAGAAGAGATCACCCAGTTCCGATTGGACGGCTTTTCGATTGTTCTGTCGATAAGCCTGCCGGAATTCGCGCCACTCTTCTTCGAACTTGTCCAGGACTTCCTCGAAATGTTCCCAGTCGAAACCCACATAAGCCGCCCGGTCCTGCATCCGCTGCGCCCGCATGAGTGCGGGAAGGGTCTTGGGGATACCCTCCAGGATGGACTTTCGGTCCTCTTTTTCGTTCTGTTTATCGCTCTCCCAGCGTCTCAGGACATCTTCGGCGGTCTCCGCGGTGGCATCTCCAAACACATGCGGATGACGACGCCGCATCTTGGCGCAGATTTTGTCCAGGACATCCGAGATCGTGAACCGCTTCTCTTCCGAGGCAATCTGGGCGTGAAACACGATCTGAAGCATCACATCCCCCAACTCTTCCGCCATGGACTCGTCATCCTTTGCAGCCACCGCCTCGGAGAACTCGTAAGATTCCTCAATCAGGTATTTCACCAGCGATTCATGGGTCTGTTTGAGGTCCCAGGGGCAGCCGCGTTCCCCTCTCAGACGCTCCATGATTCTCAGAAGTTCGACAAACTTGTCGGCGGGGTATGAATCTTTCATTGAAAACCTCTCAAGGTGGGGTAACAATTCTTCGAAACTATAGGATGCGCGGAAGTCCCGCTATGGCAGGTCGTTTCTCAATGCGAATAGTCTTCAACACGGTTGAACGAGCAGTCCCGATCCTCGCCGCAATTATTGTGGCGGGTTTGTGCGTTTATGCGCACGCCGATGAGATCACGCTGATAGACGGGACAAAACAGACGACAGACAAAATCGTCGGCCTTCGAGGGCGAGAACTGATTACGCTCCCGAATGGACAGGCGGGAAACGAGGTTCGCATTGCCGTATCCAAAGTGACTGCTTTTCAGATCGATGCTCCTCCCCAGGCCCGGCTGTCGGCCACGAACGCCGATGCCGAATTGCTTCGCTGGGACCCGGCGGAATCATCC
>JAKPRU010000710.1 GCA_029557025.1 Candidatus Omnitrophota bacterium
GAGGGCAGTGCAGAATGCTTCGAGCCGCTTCACGGTATTGCATCAAAGGTTTTTTCGGATATAGCTGCACATCCTGTATCCGAGCACGATATTGAACGGAAATACACCCGAAGTATAGTGCCCGCAGTACAGCGCAAGCGCGGAGTGAGGCAGTCGGAGAGCACTGTAATCTTTCAGGACTTCCACTGAAAGATCGTGCGGGAACGTAAAATCATAGAGTGCGTGTACGAGCAGTGATTTCTTCCCCGTCCCTACAAGTTTCTTAAAATATGCCCGCGGGCTGATCGGCATCCAGATTTCCCGAAGGTCTTCAAGCTCTATATTCCCATCCAATCCTTTGCGCACATGACGCGTGGAGATTCCCCTCCATACCACATCCGCAAAATAGGGTGAAACATGGTTCAGGACTCCGAGAGCGAGCCTTGAGTCATGTGCCAGCGTGATGAGTGCAATGCAGGATCCAATGCTGGTTCCCAGGATCGCAAACCGGGTGTAGCCCTGGGATTCCAGCCAGTCGAGTGCGGCCCGGGAATCCACAACCGCCTGACGGACCGATTGGAGCGTTCGCCCGAGATTGGGGGACAACATATAGTCTGCGCGTTCCAGTTCCTCAGGCATCCTGAGATCGTGGTAGGGAAGGCTAAGCCGCCGGGCCGAAAGGCCGAAGCCGTTCAGCATGCGGCAGAGCGCCATATGCCCTTGTGCATCGGCATTCCATTGAGGGAGAACAAGGACAACGCGGCCGCCGGAATCAACCGGGAAATGCCAGCCATGGACTGTGTTGTTCCTGGGGTATGGCGTGGGACTTGGCGTCGTGAATGTCAGATGGTTTCCGTCCAGCCGCCAGTCCTGCACCGGTTCGTAGGCGTGGTAGGCATCGCTTTCCGAAACGGCTCTTCTGGCATATTCCAGCAGCTGAAGTTTGGGATTCTCCGACACCAGGCCGCCTTCAACAAAATCCAGCCCCCATTCAAAAGGACGGACCGTGCGATTGGTATCCCTCTGAGAAAGAGTTCGTTCCCATCGATAAAACAGGCGAGATAGCACCGTTTCCTCGTTGCTTAGAAACGGGGAAATTTAGCAAAACCCGCAAAAGAAGAAAAGAGCGTCACCGAAATTGGGGTTGGTGATAGTAACCCTTGCGATAGATGATTTTGCTTGCGGGTTCCAGATACTCGATGGCGATGCGGTGATAGGAATCCGGCAGGAGCGTCTGGTTCGATATATAGGTCAGGTAATATTTGCTTTTCAGTTCGCGGGCAACCTCGGAATAGATGTGTTTCAGACTGTTATAATCTTTCGGGAAAAAAC
>JAKPRU010000519.1 GCA_029557025.1 Candidatus Omnitrophota bacterium
TAACTGGGCGCAACCGGGACGAATAAAGCAGATTATCCGATTCAGGAAGCCGCAATTAGATCTATTTTGATCCCTATCCCCCCAAACTCTCCCGTATCTTCTTCTCGATCTCCGCAATCGGTATCTGCCGATCCCTAGCTAGTGATGGGAAGGATTCGTTGTCAAACCGTTGAATATCGCGGTTGAATTCCTGCCATCCCTCTTCCGTGCGGCCCGGCATCCGGCAATTTATAATTATCCTCAAATGACGATTCTCCTCCACCGAGCGCCTTGTCAATCGCATGCGCCGCGCGGAGACCCTCGGCAATGGCCTGCGCCGCCGTGGCGCCGCCATTCACAATATCTCCGCCGGCATACACCCTGGCGCGTGAAGTCTCACAGGTGGCCGGATCGGTTTCAATCAAGCCGTCTTTGCCCAATCGAACACCGGGTAGAACAGAGGCCAACTCCACAGGCGCCGTCTGCCCGATGGCTTCGATAGCAAGTTCCGCTTCGATGACATGTTCACTGCCACGGACGACAAGCGGACGTCTTCTGCCGGAGGCATCCGGCTCACCCAACACAGTCCGTGTCACTCGAACACCTGTCAGCCGCCCGTCTTCTGTTACATATCCCATCGGCTGTGTGAGAATCAGAAAGTGGACCCCTGCATCCATTGCCTCCCGGCGTTCGGCAGGCCACGCGGGCATTTCCCTGAAAGAACGCCGATAGATCAGATAAACATCCCGCGCGCCGGCTTTCGAGGCTACAACCGCCGCATCCATCGCCGTGTTTCCGCCACCCAGAACCGCCACACGCTGCGAAACCTGACGATTCGCCCCGGTTTTCATCCGGCACAGGAACGACAGCGCATCCTCAACTCCCTCTTTCGGTCTTCCCTCGGCTGATAGAGGAATGCCCTTGGACAAACCCATCCCCAGAAACACGGCATCGAAACCTTCCTTGAACAGCGAGTCCAGGTTGAAGGACTCTCCCAGTGCCTGTCCCATGCGCCATTCTAATCGCTCGGCATATCCCTCCAGCACGGCTTTGATTTCCTCCCGCAGCGCGCTTCCGGCGATTCGGTACGAGGGGATCGATTCCCGCAAAAGCCCCCCGGCGTGTTCTCTCCGATCAAAGACAGTAACTCGATGGCCCTGCGCCAGGAGTTGCGCCGTGCAGGCCAGCCCTGCCGGGCCTGCACCCACAACCGCGATGTGTCGCCCGGTCTCTTCCGGCAATTTCTCCGGTCGAACCCAGCCTTCGATACGTGCCTGTTGCGAAACATATCGCTGAATTCGCTGAATGGGGATCGCCATGCCCGTGATTTTTCCCTGCACACATCCCCCCTCGCATTGCACCTCGCTCGGACATACCCACCCGCACGCCTCCGGCAAGGCGTTCGATTCCCGCAAAACCTCATAAGCCCGCCGTATTTCATCTTCGGCGACATGACTCAGGAATCGCGGAACATCGATCCCGCATGGACACCCGATCCGGCAACCGGCATCCACACACCGCCGACATAACAGCGCCGCTTCCCGGATACTCTCCGGCGCATTCGCGCGCCCCTCCCGGTAAATCGGACCATACACCTCCTCATCGCGCACCACACACCCTGTTCGCCCTCCATCCCGCATGATCTGCGTGCAGGAGGAGCAGGCCACGCAGACTTTTTGGGGGTTCATTTTCCCCTGTTCAAGAATGTCCTTCGCAAAATCCGGATATGCGATAGCGCCCCGTCCAAGCCCGGGAATAGCCACCCAGCCGTTCCGCACTGCTGCCGCTGCCATGTATGGCATGTACTGCCGGAGCCAAGAGTATCCCGTGCCGATAATGGGCAAATCGGGATGCGCCTCCTGGATCTGCCGCGCAATATGAATCATCCGAGCCACTCCCTCCAGCGGATGCTCCGGCGGGACATATCCCCCGATAGTCGGGAAATCGAACGGCCGTCCGTAATGCGGATTGAAATACGGGTTCGCGATCGTGACATTCAGAAACGGCGCGCCATGTTCCTTGAACATCGCCGCCAGCCGGATGGGTTCCCGCAAATCCGGCTTTGTCCCATCTTCCCGGTCAACTCCGAAACCATAAGGATATCGAATGGCGTCGAATGCGTTCATTCGTGCGGTCACAATAAAATCCGGCAGCTCCGCGCGGATTCTCGCGACAACCTCCCGAACAAACCGGCTGCGATTCTCAAACTCCGGTCCACCGTAACGGCTGTTTGTTCGGGTGAAAGAAGCCAGCAATTCGGAAATCAGATACCGATGGCAGCTTTTGATATCCACTCCGTCAAAACCCGCCTGTTTGGCAAGCCGGGCAGCGTTGAGAAAGGCATCCTGAAGCCGGTCGAGTTCTTCATCCGTGATGAGCGGATAATCGGCGGGTAGCCTGTGTTGAGGGTCCAACACCTCGGAATGATGGGCGATAATCGGAGTCGCTTTGTACCCCGGTTTGCTGTATCGACCGGAATGAGTCAGCTGCAAAATGGCGACCGGTCGATGGTCAGGTCCCATGCTCTCTTTCGCAGCCTTGTGGGTTTCCTCAACAAGCCGGGCGAATTCATCCACGGTTTCCTTGTGCAGCCACAACTGACGGGGATTCGCTCGCCCCTCTGGAACAACCGCACACGCCTCAAACCACAGCAGCCCCGCTCCCCCGGCCGCAAAACGCCGGTATCGACGAAACACCAGTTCCGATGGCGCACCGTTGCTTTCCCCGTCGCAACCCTCCATGGGATGAATCGCCAGCCGGTTCGGTAAACGGAACCGGCCTGTCTGGAACGGTTCCCCCAGTATGCCGATATCCCTGGCTACCGGCAGATCCAGTCCCCAAAGCCGGATTTGTTCTTGAAGGTCGTTGATATTATTGAAGTTAAATCGTTCATGTTTCGCCATGCTTCTGCCTCCATGTTTGACGCTTCAGTAGGACAGACCTCCGTGCCTGTCGATAGGCCATGCTTGGAATATACCCGGAATCTGCCGGGTCGGCGCATGGTTCCCTATGTTGCCTTCTGCAGTTCACGCAAAATGACAGACGATGACTGAATCGGCTTTACATTCACCTTTTATTCGCACCACACAACAACTGCGGGCGTTCTGTACTCGGGCACGAGCCGCGCAACGGTTCGGGCTGGATACTGAGTTTATATCCGAACGACGGTTCTCGCCGGAACTGGGGATTATTCAGGTCTCGGTGGAAGATGAATGCGCGATTATCGATCCGACGGAACTGACTCACCTGGATGCTTTCTTCGAGATATTATCCGATTCTTGTGTTGAAAAAGTCTTTCATGCAGGACGGCAGGATTTGGAAATCCTCTGCCGAATGACCGGCCGGGTTCCCACGCCGATTTTCGATACCCAAGTCGCCGCCGCGCTGGTGGGCTATGGCGAGCAGATATCTTATGCCCGCCTGGTGGAAGAGACGATGGGGGTGACCCTCTGCAAAACCGAGGGATTTACCGATTGGCATGCCCGCCCCCTGAGCCGGGAACAGGTGGAATATGCGCTGGATGATGTTCGGTACTTGCTTCCGGCTGCGGCACGGATTCGCGAGGACCTGCAAAGCGCAGGAAGGCTAAGCTGGGCGGAGGAGGAATTCGCTCGCGTGGTGGATGAAATCGGTGTGCTGAAAACACCTCCACAGGAGCGATATCGGCAAGTCCGACATTGGAGCAGCCTCTCCCGTCGGCATCTGGCCGTACTGAGAGAGCTGGCCTCCTGGCGCGAGACGGCGGCGGAGGAAAAGAACCGCCCACGCGGACGAGTGATCCCCGATGAGGTCCTGGTCGAGCTGGCTCGACGTGCCCCTGCAAGTATTGAGGAATTGGAACAGATCCGCGCGCTGAATCCCGGAATTGTCAAACGGCACGCGAGGGAATTGCTCGCCGCAATTGAAAGAGGCATGAATGTCCCCGACCAGGATTTACCCCGCATTCCCAAACGGAAAGCGAAAGCCGCACCATCCCCCGGCCTTGTCGATCTCCTGACAACGGTCCTGCGGGCGTGTGCCGAGCAGGTCCGTGTCGCACCGGGAATCCTTGCCAGACGAAGCGAACTGGAGGCCATCGCCGCCGACCCGGACGCCGATCTCGACCTGCCCATTCTTCAGGGCTGGCGATACGAACTCGCGGGGCACGAACTGCTGGATGTTTTACACGGAATTCGCTACGTCGGCTACGATGAATCTGAGGGAAGGATTAAAACGTTTTTGAGGGAAGGGATGGCAAAGGGTGAACAGGCGGATTTTCAAATCCCCGAATGAATGTATAGACCTCTCCTCCAATCTTTGACCGCCCGGTAAAAAGTGTCAGATGGGTTGGGTCAGTAAAAAGGAGTTTGTTCTTTTCACCTGCGCCACCAGGCGCAAAAGCCGAGTCCGAACGCGCAATGGGGGCCATCCTCGACCGCAGGCACTGAAAAAGGCTTTCCGGCCCATTGTATGCCTCATAAACCGCCCGCCCGCACCGCATCATTCCCAGCGCTTTCAACCTCACTGCAAAGCGCACCGCTTCCATCCCGCTCACCCGCATTTGTCTCGCTCCCAGCCGCGACTTGCACCGCGACATCGTTCCCTCTATCCCCGGTCGCGGACGTCACCTCCCCATCCATCAAGTCCAACATCTGTTGCAGCGCCATCACCCTCTTCCCCCTCTTTTCTTCTCTATTTGCTCTGTAATCCTTTCCTACACTTCCCCGCCGACTCTTTGCCGGACCATCAATCTTGGGGAGGGAAACCAGAGGGCGTTGATTTGACTGAACTTATCGACCTCGGTCTGCCATGGCCCTCCCAATGTCGCGTTCCTGGTCTCGGCGTTTCATGTCTTCCCGCTTGTCATAAAGTTTCTTTCCTTTGGCCAGGGCAATATCGACCTTGGCCCTGCCACGCTCAAAATAAACCGAAAGAGGAATCAGCGTGAATCCGCGTTGTTGAATCTTCCCGGCCAGCTTGTCGATCTCCCGACGATGGAGCAATAACTTCTTGCGGCGCATCGGGTTATGATTCCAGGCGGTTCCATGCGTATATGGGTTAATATGACAATTCAGGAGATACAATTCGCCTTCCTGGATGTCGGCATAGGAATCGACCAGGCTGACATGACCCGCCCGGAGAGACTTCACCTCCGTGCCCAGAAGTGCGATTCCGGCCTGATAAACCTCCAAAATATGATAATCGTGGCGCGCCTTCCGGTTGGTGGCCACAATTCTCCTTCCGGAATCGTCTGATTGTTTTGCTTTTTTCGTACTCATTTCCCAATCCCAAAAACGTTCACGGATAAACCGTCTTCCGATACACAGCAACCGCCAGGAGAAGCGCGACAAAGTTGGGCATCCAAAGCCCGATCCAAGGCGTAACCAAACCCTCTGTGGCCAGCGCTTTTCCGAGACTCATCAGGACATAATAAACCAGCACAATTAGAATGGTCACACCAAATGCCACTCCGCGACGGCCTCGTCGC
>JAKPRU010000713.1 GCA_029557025.1 Candidatus Omnitrophota bacterium
CTCCGTGCCCGGCCCCGGCAAGAGCGGCAGAGATATGCGGGTGAATGAGTTCCGACTTCAGCATGGCTATTTCTCCTGGACAAACGCGGCGGCTTGTCGTGCAATGCCCGCCGCATCGAGTTCGTATTTTGCATAGAGTTCCTTCGGATCGCCGGATTCCCCGAACTTATCGAGCAATCCCCAGCGACGAACGGGTACCGGGTGCGTTTCACAGACCGCCTCCGCCACGGCGCTACCCATTCCGCCCATGATGTTGTGATCTTCCACAGTGAAAATACGCCCAGTCTCTTTTGCGCACCGCGCAACAAGGTCCTTGTCAATAGGTTTGATCGTGTGGATATTCACCACGCGGGCACTGATTCCCTTTTCCTGAAGGATCTTCCCGGCGTGCACGGCTTCGGCCACCGTGGAGCCGGTGGCCATGATGGTCAGGTCTTTGCCGTCCGCCAGAACGATTCCTTTTCCGACCTGGAAACGGTAATCCGGACCGTTAATATCAGGCAGTTTCTGGCGTGTCAGGCGGATGTAAGAATAGCCGTTGTGTTCCGCCATGAACGTGACAGCCTGTTTCGTTTCAAGTTCATCGCACGGCTGGAGGACAATCATGCCCGGCAGAGCGCGCATGAGAGCCAGGTCTTCCAGACCCATCTGGCTGTTCCCGTCCTCTCCGATCCCGATTCCCGCGTGAGTTCCGACGATCCGGACAGGGGCGTTCGAATAGGCCACCGACATGCGAATGGTCTCGTATCTCCCGGTCAGGAAACACGCAAAACTGCACGCAAACGGTTTCTTGCCCGCGAGGGCCAGCCCAGCAGCAATACCGACCATGTTGGATTCCGCAATCCCGCACTCAAAAAACCGATCCGGGAACTTTTTGGCAAATAGAATGCTCATTGTGGATTTCGACAGGTCCGCGTCGAGAACGACAATCTTCTCATCCTTTTCGCCCAGTTCGGCAAGGGTTTCGCCGAATGCCAATCGTGATGCTTTCGCCATATTTAGAGTCTCCTTGATCGTCGTCTTCAGTTCGCGCCCAATTCGGCGACCGCTTTGGCGGCCTCTTCTGCGTTGGGGGCCTTGCCGTGCCAATCCACCACATTCTCCATGAACGAGACCCCTTTGCCTTTAACGGTATCGGCAAGGATCAAGGTGGGCTGGTTAGTGGTTTCGGCGGCTTCTTTGAGAGCGCCGAGGATTTGTTCGAAATCATGCCCATTGATCGGAATGACATGCCAGCCGAAACTGACCCATTTGTCTTTGATGGGTTCGAGCGGCATAACATCTTTCACATATCCGTCAATCTGGGCCTTATTGTAATCCAGAATGGCGCAAAGCGTGTCCGCTTTGAACTTCGGCGCCGCCATGGCAGCCTCCCAGACCTGGCCTTCCTGTGTTTCGCCATCGCCCATGAGGCAATAAACGCGAAATGGCGAGCCGTCCATTTTGCTTGCGAGGGCCATTCCAAGCGCGACCGAGAGTCCCTGGCCGAGCGATCCGGTACAGGCCTCCAGGCAAGGCATCCTGTTCCGGTCCGGGTGTCCCTGAAGCGGGCTGCCGGTCTTCCGCAGGGTCAGCAAATCCTCGCGCGGGAAATAGCCCGCCTCGGCTAACGCCGCATACCACACGGGAATGGCATGTCCCTTGGAGAGAACAAAACGATCTCGATGAGACCAGTCGTGACGTTTGGGATCGTGCCGCATCACGGCAAACAGCAGGGCGGTCACCAGGTCGGCGGCGGACAGCGAACCGCCCGGATGCCCGGAACCGGCCTCCGCAAGCATCCGAATCACATCAATACGGATTCTCCGGGCAATTTCTTTCAATTCAGCAATTTCCGGCATAGTGTTCACTTCCTATCGCATTCTGTCGGTACAAATCTCCGGCCAAAACACCGGATGCATGAATTTTCCATTATAGGCGTTGTCCCCCGGATGGCAAGGAATGGACCGGGGCTGTCGGCAGGCTGTCAGGAACTGCTGTCACCGGAACTGAGCAGACGAAGTCCTTGCAGGAAATACTGCCCCACACTAATCAGGGTCAGCACGGCGGCGATCACATCGATCATCAGAGAATAGGGAGCCGGGAAAGAAAAAACCGCCGCCACCACCGCCGCGAACTGAAAACCCGTCGCCCATTTGCTGGTCCGTGTCGGCGCGGCCTCCACCCTTCCCAGGATCGTCGCCACCAGCGCCCAGCCGATCACCACCAGGATATCCTTACTTACGACAATCATGGTCAGCCAGATCGGCAGCCGGTTGAAAATGGTTAAAAGAATAAAGGAAGTCAGCACAAACAGCTTGTCCGCCAACGGGTCCAAGAGCCCTCCCAAGGCGGTCACTTGGCCGTGACGTCGGGCGAAATATCCGTCCAGAAAATCGCTCAGGAAGATCACCACCAGGACAATTCGCGCCCATACAACAAATTCAGGCGCACCCATTCGGCTGTAGCTGTAATAGCAAAGCCAGAAAAAGCACGGAACCAGAAGAATCCGACCCAACGACAAAGCATTTGCGATATTCATAATCTCTCTGGTAATTGTACCGGAATCTTCCTATCATCATAAGGTCGTTACCGAGTAGTCAGGTGTCTCGTTTTTTCCGGAAACCGCCACATATTAGAGGATCCGTCCGTGAAAATCACCGTTCGTAAACTGGAGCGTTTCCTGGCAGGGGCTTGTACCTTCCTTTTGGTCATTCTGTACTGTCAACTATTCATTCGAAGTTGCGGGGGACCATTCCCGGAACGGCTCCGTGGACCGTTCGCGAAACAAAGTTATACCCGACTCGGCGATCTCCCCGAAGACGAGCGGAATTATGTTCCCAATGTCGAACTTCCGGCAAAATAACCGGACATTTCCGATTCAATCACTTTTAAGAAAGATCACCCATCCACCAGTAGGCCAGGCGTCCCTGCCTGGC
>JAKPRU010000723.1 GCA_029557025.1 Candidatus Omnitrophota bacterium
ATCCTCTGGTACGACATGATGCACCCACACAAAGCGGAGCTGTGGCGCTCCGAAGAACTCAACCGGATGGTTCGTGATTTGCAACCGGATATTATCATCAATGATCGTGCGGGTCTGGCAGAGGATTTCAGCACGCCGGAAAATGTCATTCGTGTGGAGACTCGCCCCTGGGAGGCCTGCTATACCATAAACCGCACATGGGGATACGCGAAATACGACCGGAACTACAAGTCTCCTCACGAAATCATCCGTCTGCTGACCACCTGCGTGGATGGGGGAGGGAATCTGCTCCTCAACGTCGGTCCGGATGGAGAAGGGGAATTTCCCGTTGAGTCGGTCGAGGCGCTTCGTCATGTCGGACAATGGATGCGCGCGAACGGGAAAGCGATCTATGGCGCGGGGCCGTCGCCCATCAGTGCTCCCGCGCTGGGGCTGGCCTCACGGGTCGGAGACAGGGTGTACCTGTTGATCCAGCGATGGCCCGGGTCAACGGTCGCTTTTGCGTGGTGTGGAAGCAAAGTTGTGTCCGCCCGTGTTTTGTCGACCGGCCAGGAGGCAACCATCGAACAGAAGGGAGACCGTGTTTGGCTTCATGGATTTCCGGATTACCCGCCGGACCCGTATATGAACGTGATTGAACTCGAATTTGACGACGAGCCACGCGCCTCGGACCCGGCGTATGCCTGAATCAGCGGAATGCGGCCCCGAAGTTCGGCATTGCCATGCAAGATATTCCGTCTTACAATGAATGGGTTCGTAGAATCGCCCGAAAAGGTCGGAGGGAGTAACCATGTCATACAAGAAAATCTTCTGTGTTCTTCTGTTGGGTTCGATGATGTGCTGTACAAGTTCCCGGCAGGCTCCCCATGTTGTCTTTGTGACGGGAGATGACGAATATCGCTCGGAAATCACTATGCCGATGATTGCGGATATCTTGCAGCAGCGGCACGGGTTCACCTGCACCGTGCTGTATGCAACCGATCCCGCCAGCGGGGAGCGAAATCCCAAGTTTCAGCAGAATATCGATGGACTGGACGCGCTCGCCGATGCGGATCTGGCCGTGTTCTTCATACGGTTTCGCGCATTGCCGGATGACCAGCTGAATACCATTCTGGATTATGTCAATTCCGGCCGGCCTGTTGTGGGTCTGCGCACCAGCACCCATTCGTTCCGATACACGGAGGGTCCGAACGCGAAATGGAACGATGCATTCGGGATCGAGGTATTCGGGCAGAAGTGGATCACACATCACGGGCACACCTCCAGCACGGATGTTACCCTGATTCCCGAAATGGCGGACCATCCCATCCTGAGAGGAATTACAACGCCGTTCCATTGCGCTTCATGGTTGTATCATGTCACACCGCTTGTGGGAGACTGCGAGCCGCTGCTGGTCGGTCTCAGCATAAACTCTGAGAAAAAGCCGGAAGAACTGGAACAATACCCATTGACCCAGCCGGTGGCCTGGACAAAAACATTCACAGGATCCAGCGGAAAACCGGCGCGGGTATTCTTCACCACCCTGGGTCATCCTCAGGACTTCGAGAACGAGGCCATGCGACGGCTGCTCATCAACGGGATTTTCTGGGCATTGGGAATGGAAGAAAAGATCCCGCCGGAAGGTTTGAACGCTGCGCCTGTCGGTGAGTTTATCGCTCCGCCGACGCATTGATTTGACTGATGCCAGTAGGCCAGGCGTCTCTGCCAAACCCAGTAGGCCAGGCGTCTCTGCCTGGC
>JAKPRU010000735.1 GCA_029557025.1 Candidatus Omnitrophota bacterium
GGGTCAACTCGAACTGCACCCGGGGATCGTCAATAGAGATATTCGCGGGCAGGATTAAGGGATTTCGGTCTCCCTTTTCCCACAGGCTATGGATGACGACCGCCATCAGACGCAGGACTCCGCGGGTGCGCTGGAACTTCAACAAGGTGGACCAATCGGTGTAAAGCCGGTCAAAAACTTCGGGATGAATGGGATACGCGGCCTTGATCCGCTTTTCGTAATCCGATTCCCGGCACTCCGGGGGGAATTCCTGGTGCTGGGTGCGGTAGAGGTCATAGAACGCGCGCGACACCGTATCCCGCGCGACGAACTGATCCTTTTCAATGAGCGGTTCGAACAACCGCCGACGCACGATTTCGAAACTCTCCTCGGCGCTGGCTGGCCGCCAGGACGCTTCCACACGCCCGACGGCATTGCGCAAGCGGTCGAGGGCAGCGCGTCCACGCTCCCCGCCGACTTCCACGTCATCGGCTTGGGCGTGAGGGGATCCGATCGTGTCCGACGAGGGCAAACTGATTACCAGCATGCAGTGTTTCGCGAGTTTGGCCGATTCGGTGAGCGCCTGGGCGAAGGTGAAATGTGTCTCGAAACTCCCGCCCGGCAGATCGGTGGCATCGTGGAGTTGGCGCGCGTAGGCGACCCATTCGTCGATCAGAATCAGGCAAGGCCCGTATTCATTCATCAACTCGCGCAGCGCATCCCCGGGACTGGTGGCTTTTTCGTCGTCCGCCTGGACGCGCTTGTAGGCTTTCTTGCCGCCCAGTTGCCAGGCCAGTTCCCCCCACAGCGTGCGGATCACCGTTCCATCCGATTTGACTACCGGATTGCCTGGAGAGATTTTGTTCCCTACCAATACTACCCGCCGGACCGAAGGCAGTTTTTCCACGCCGGCGTCCTTCAACACGTTGTCTATGCCCATGAGTTCCGATGGGGAAACTCCCGAAAACAGGTGGTAAAGCGCCAGCATGGAGTGGGTTTTGCCGCCGCCGAAGTTGGTTTGCAGTTGGACTACCGGGTCTCCGCCTTTACCGGAAAGCCGTTGCACCGCGCCGGTAAGAAGATGGTTCAAACTTTCCGTCAAGTAGGTTCGGCGGAAGAATTCGACGGGTTGCTTGTACTCGTCGGTTCCCTCGCCCAGATGCACCTGCCACAGATCGGCGGCGAACTCAGCTTGTTGATAGCGGCCACTGGCCACATCCCGGTGGGGACTGACGACTTCCCGCCACGGTTTGAGCCCTCCGGTAACCTGGCTCTCGATGGCGGTACCCGAGCTCCGGCGCTTTTCAGTACGCATTTGTTCGTCGAAGATTAAGCGCCGGAGTTCCATCTTCATTTTGTTGATTTCATCGGCCTGCGGCGCGGAAATAGCGGTTAAAAGCCGCGCCATCGAATCCAAGGCCCGGTCGGTGTCATCACTGGAGAAGGTCTCCTGATGCGCCCACTTGTTGCGGGAATCGCGCAATTCACTCACCAGGCTGCGTTCTGCAAAGCCGAGAGGTTTGTGAAATACATCGTTCCAACAATCCCACATGAGTTTCAGCATGGCGGAGGCATCCCACTCCAGCAGCGGCTTGTTGACGAGCATCCGGTCATTTTTCATGATCTCCAGTGCCCGTTCTTGGGGATTGTCATGGTACGTATTATCAAGTTCCCGCTCGATGAACGGACCCAAACCTTGCCGCAACAGTTCCAGCGCCTTGCCAACGCGTTCGTGATTAGTAATTGCCATGGTTTCTCCTTTGGGAGCGGGGAGCGGGAAGCGAGGAGCAAGAATATCCCTGCTCCTTGCTCTATGCTCCTTATTCCTCAAACATGCTTGTTTGTTCGGATCTCGGCTTCATATTCTCCCGCGCCAGCCGTTCGATCTCCGGCCAACTGACGACCAGGCTATTGAATGCCAGCGCGTCCTGGGCCCATTTTCGGCGTTCGCAGACGATGTAAAGCCGATAAGCGAGTTCCCGGGCGGCCCCGGCATGAGCGCCGATTTTGAGGCGAATCCGCGCCGCCGCTTCTTCTCCCACCTTCTGTAAGGCGCGTATCAGTTGCAGGCTTACCTCCCAAACGGTCAGACGGGAATCCGTGGCTGGATCCCAATCCGCGGAGAGTTCCTCCGGTTTGAGCAATCGCACCTTCCCCCCCTTGGAAACCAGGATACCCGCCTCGGCCAGTCCAGCTACGCTGGTGTTTTTGGCGCGTGCGAGTACATCTGCCTGTCCGAATTCACCCTCGTTGAAACCGTACTGGTCGAACCAGGCCAGCGCCCAGCGGGTATCGGAATCGAAATCACCCTCCTGTTCGGCCAGCACCTCATCCAGGGTTTGGTTGATCAGCGCCAGTGCTTCCCGCACAGTAAGCGGATTGCCTTCGGCGTCCAGCACTTTTGAATATTTGGTATAGATCGCCATGCCCGGCCCGATCGCCGCTTGCGCCAGGTCAACAGGTGCAATATTGCTTCGTTGCAAGTAGGCCAGCGCCACAGGTAATTCCGACCTGAGCTTGTTAAGAAACTCACGACGCGTCGCAGTCAGCGCATTGGCCACGCGAGGACGGCAGACTAGGACAATACTGGATGCGAGGGCATTAAAGTTCTTTTTCAGATTGCCGGTGTATTCTGTACGCATAGGCCAAGTGCCAGTGAGAGCAAAACCCGCCTTAATTACTGCATCAAGAAAAGTCTCCCAACCAGTGGAAGATGTACCGTCGCTTTCGGTTTCCGATTGCTTAAAAGCATAATAGATTGTGACGGGAAAAACCGAATGAGCCTGTACCGCCAGCCGGTGCATGGCTTGGGCCATACCGTTTAGAAAAAAGGTTTCCGCGGCTTCTTTACTTCCATGACGATAAGGGGTAGCAACCAACTCCTCGGCTTTGGGAACAGACAAAGTAGCGAAAAGGTTTTTGAAAACCGATTTTAATGAACGACGTAGCCAAATATAAAAAAAATCCGATAGGTCAGCATAACCGATGTTATTATAATAAGGTGGATCAGTAGATACAACCTTGTTTTCACTTATTGATTGAAAAGCTGCATCTCCTTGAATCGCAAAACCTTTAGACATTAATGGTGCAGTTAGCAATTGACGATGTGCCTGCTCAATTCCTGCTAGATAGTTACCAGTCGATTCACTGAATGGATTTGCTTCTGCGAAATCCCAAACCATCGGAAGTGCTTGACGCCCAAACGTGCTTGTAACTGTGTCACGACTACTATGCCAAGAACATAGTGATGACCAGTAATTCGAACCCTTATCCACCGCAAACCCCAAATACACCGCCATTGCGTCGGCGTATGCCTGCGCGCCGGTGCCGCCGTCATTAAGAGGAATCTCGTCCTGGGAGCGCGGGCGTCCCGCCCGCTTTTCCTCCTGATTCTTCGCGCTGCTCCAACTCCATTCTTCCGCGGTCTCACACAATCCTGCCTTTACCGGATTCTGCTCAATATACTCGACCGTTGCCGAATAGTGTTTCCCGTCCCGCATGGCGCGGTCGAAATACTCTTCCATCCAAAAAGGCCCGGTCTTCCTCAGAATCCGATTGGCTTCCTTGGCCGTATAGGATTTCCAGGAATGCAAGATTTCCGACAGACTGTATCCGGGCAGGGGAGTTGCCAACACATGCACGTGATTCGGTATAATGACCCATGCGTGAAGGCGGTAACGCTCTCCATCGAACTGCAGCAAGGCGTTTTCGATAACCTGGGCGATTTCCGGATCCTTCAGATGGCACGCGCCGAGACCTCGATCGAGGGTGGATTCGATTTGTTTCCGGAGTTCGCGTTGGGCCTCGGTTTTTGCAAGCCGGTGGAGTTCGTTTTCCCACGTTGCGCGTAAATCGGCGGGCAGGCTGTCGTGCAGGCGGAAGACGAGATGCTGCGGGATTTCCCCGGCTTCCCAGTGGGGGAGATAGCCGCGGGAGTGCCACTCTTTTAATGGGCGGGGCGCGGATTGGCGGGCGGGACGCCCGCACTCCCAGGAGAGGGCATCTTGCTTTACCCGTTCGCGTGCTTCCAGTACCAGATCGGAGAAAGTCGTCAAGGCCACGAGCTGACGGGGGGTGAAAAGATCGCCCCATTCTGTGAGTCCGTAGCCATAGCAAGTTCCGCCTGTCAGTCGGGCTGGAACATCACCCGATGGTTTCCAGGTTGGTTGCGCTTGATTGGTGATAGTTTCGTGCTCGGAGGTGGGTGAGAGATAAACTCGTCCATGATCACCTTCGGCAACAATAGCCATCAACCGTGCGCTCATGCGCCCGGCCTTGCCTTCAGCTTTGATGTAGTTTCCCGATATCGGTTCTCCTGACATCACACAACGGAAATTTGCCCCGCGGGCCAGCTTGGTACCGTTTTTCGCCCCCTCTGGATTCTTTGGCTTTCCCATTTTTACCGTAAAGCGATAAGCGCCATTTTCGATGACCGGTTCGACATAGGCCTCCTTGCCCGGCTTGGTGGAAAGCATGAAGGTGGAGACAAGGGGTACGTCCACATGCGCGAAGGCCGGATTGGGGCTTTTCACTGTCCGCGCCCACAGCCAGGCGATGACGGTTAGTTCTTCTACAGGAGTGGGGAGCGGGGAGCGCGAAGCGGGAATATTCTTGCTCCCTGCTCCCTGCTTCTTGCTCCATGCTTCGATCTCTTCCGGCGTCGCATGCCGGTACGTTCCATCTTTCTGTCGGACTACTTTGACCTTGGGGTAGAGATGGCCGATCCGCTTTTCGGCTTCGGCACGCATCCATTGGCCGTAGTAACGTACATCCTCGGCCAGCCCCTGCGCGCCACGCCACCTTCGGCTGAATAGTTGCTTGTCTTTCCTTGCCTCCGGATTCACGGGAGGCCTCCCCGCAAACTTGGGGGGAATTTCGATCATGGCCTTGTTGATCAATACCGCCACCGGATTGAGATCGCTGGCATACGCTTCCAGTCCCAACCGCTGCGCCTCCAATGGCAATGCTCCGCCTCCCGCGAAGGGATCATGGAAAGCGGGCAATTGGCCCGGATTGAACAATTCCGCCGCGCGAGGGTGGTCCCGGTTCTCGGCACAAGTGGCCCGCCAGCTGCGCCAGATTTCATCCTGCGCTTGATTCAGAACATCCTCGTTGGCCGTGTTTTCCCATTTCACGAGTTCTTCGATCAAGCGAAAAAGCCGCTTGCGCTCTGCTTCCTGCTCCTCCTCCGTAGGGAATTGATCCGGGTGCGCCGAGGGATCGTCCACCATCTGAGCAAAGATCACCGCCCGCGCGGCCGCCAGGGGACGCCGCGCCCACCACAGATGCAACGTGCTGGGATGCCCATGCCGGATGGATTTCTCCCGCGCGCTGGCCTTGTTGATGGCCTCCAACGGCAAAGCGACTTCGATGAGCTTTTTCTTGGTGTTCATGCAAAACTCCCGTTTTCCGATTCCAAATCCGCTGCGGAGGTTACTCCCGTAATGCGCTGTATCTCCTGCCATAGTAGTGTCTGCCGCCACGTGAGAAAAGCATTGTAATCATTCCGCATGAGGGGTGAATCCGGTTCCTTGGGCAAGCAATGAGAAGCGAGGACGGCCTCGAACGGAAAGCCGGGTGTATCGCGAATCTCGGCCAGGTATTCCGATGGCGCGCGGTCGTTGATCATCTGGTTCGTAGTGCGGTCAATGAGAGTGCGGTTCAAAACGCAATCACGCAACCGGACCGATGCAAGGCCATTCCGCTCCAGATAGGCCGCCGGGAAGATATGATGGTCGTCAATCCCCTCCACGGCCATGAGTTTGCTGGTGATGACCGCCTGGGTATGGAAATCGCGCGCTCCAGTACCCACTCCTAAAATCAGGCAGATTATGCCCCGGTAAATCGATCGCTGGCGCGGCGTTACGTCCCGCAACGCCCGGGGATCGAAGCGGAAGGCGGCAACCGTTTCAGGTGGATTGCCTCCACCAAACCATGGCACGAGTTCGGTTACATCCTTTGCCGAACGGCTGTTGGGCGCGCTTTCGTAGGCCTGTCCGAAAACCGCGCACCAGAACCAGCGTTTCAATCTTTCGCGATGCACGCCGGCTTCGGCCGTTTTGGGACACCCCGACTTGGCGAGAACGGCCGCCAACGGAGGCAACATGGTCTGATAAGGCAGCCACTTGGGCAACATCACCTTGCAGTCATCGCGTAGAATCGTGAGGCCCTCCGCGAGTCCCTGAACGACCTTATCCCACCAGTCCCGAATATCCTCAACCGCTAGGTTTAGAACATCGCTACGCTTGCACGAAGGCGCTTTGCGGCAGGCGAGCGAGATGCCTTGCAGGATATAGTAGGGATCGACATCGAAATCTTCGATCACCGGATACGCGGAGAGAGCTGCTTCCCAATAGGCCCGCAGGTTGATATTTTGCGGCCAGAAGCGGGCGGTGAGAAGTTCGAATACACTGAGTTTGACGCCGGTTCGGTTTAGAGTCTCGAAGATGGTGCAAAGCGCATCCGGCTCGGTGTTTTCCGAGAGGGTCACGACCGGAAAATGGTAATCATCGATGGTTTTGATCCACTGTTCATTGATCTTGGTGAGCGCGTCGAGCATCTGGGTGCGTTCGTCCGATAGCATCGGGTTCGTGACTTGGAGGAGCCACTGCAGAAAACCACCTGCACCGCCTTTAAGGATGGACAGCGGGAGCAGGAGTTCCTTCGCTTGCAGGGTGAAATCCTCCCGGGCCTTGACCCATTTCGTCGAGGAACGTACGTGGAAAATCGCCTCTTCGAAGTCGGCGCCGTCGATCAACTTCCCGAGGTTTAGGTAGTATCGGTGATCACCCACTCCGTAGAACGCCTGATAAAGTGAGGTCAGCCTCTGCTGTCCATCCAGGACGAGGAAAGTGTGCTTTAATCCATCAAGTGGAGGAGCTCCCTCGAACTCGCGCGCGGCGAAAACACGCTTGGCGTCACGCACACGCAGGATGCTGCCTGCGGGGTAGTTGTAGGCGATAGAGACGATCAACTCTTGGGTCGCGCTGGGCTCCCACACGAAATCACGCTGGAATTCGGGCAAGACTGTTGTGCGGTTATGGATCTCGGCCAGGAGATCCTTCAAAGCGCGGGGATTGGTGTCTTCAAAAATACTCATAGTGATTCACCTGCATTGTTAAACATTATTTCTTTTCTCAGCAAATTCCGGATCAGGCCAGAAAGATGAACACAAAATAATGAATCAGCGTCGGCTTCTTTTGGGTTTCGATCTCAAGATATCCACAATCTCGGGTGCAATGGCGGCTTCGTCAATGCCGATATTGGCGTTGTGGGCTACGATGCGCGCCTGCTCCTGGGCTTCATGCTTCAATTTACGAAACATTCCAATGATGATGAGTTCCAAATCCTTAAGCCCCTCCAAAAGGTCAGATTTGATCGTATCGTAGATGGGCCGCGCCGCATCCAGTGCGGTGGGCTCCAGTATGCCTAAAATACGACGCCTCATACCCGGACCGCTTTCTTCCTTGGCTTGGTCATACCCGGATTGCATTCGATTACGGGCAACCATGGACATATTGGCGGCTAGTTCTCCACGCCTTTCCCGAACCGCGGAGGCGATTTCCCGTTTCGCTTCGTCCGCCAAAGCATTGATCTTACTTCGAAACCATTCCAACTGCTGTTCCATTCGATCGTCGGCCGTGTGAAAGAGCAATTCGGCAATCAACCGGATTTTATCGCTGAAATTTTTCACGGATTCCGTCACCCGGATCACGAACTCGCTGGTGACGTGGCCCAGATCGTCCGTGAAATATTTTTCCCAGGATACCGGTAATTGCGCGAGCAGGGGCTCGGCCAGATCCTCATTGAAATCGTACGAACGGCCCGTGGATGGGCTTTTGAAGATGCCATTCCGCTGCACGATGGCTCTCAAGGTTGCCCAGTGAATCGCGTGCCATCCCTCGATGACACGATTTACCCCCTGTACACTCGCTTCCAAAAGTGGATCCATTTTTTCCATAAAATGTTTGCGATAGAGTTCGAGTTGGATATTGACGCGCTGCTGGGCGTTTTGGATCTCGTTGGTGAAGGACTGATGCTCGGTTTGGAAGTGGGCGTGGGCTTCTTCCAACTCGGCAGAGGCGGAAGACGCCTTCGAACGAAAAAAGTATTCGATCTCTTCACCCAGTTGATCCAGCCGTCTTAAAGCGTTTTGAATATTAAAGACAGCGCCGGCTTCCTTGGTAATTTCTGCAAGATGCTCATGGATGCCGGATATCCCCGTGTCCCATTCGTTCTCGATGCCATAATCTCTCCGCAACCGCCCGATCTTTTTCAGTTTGCAGTATGCGCTGGCCGATGTGGTATGCACTCGGACCTGGCAGGCCACTTCGAGCAGTCGTTCAAGCGTCTCCCCTTCCTCACCCCGCGTGGCGAGATCGCGGACCATGATCTCGAGTTGCTTT
The DNA here is from genome assembly GCA_029557025.1 of Candidatus Omnitrophota bacterium. Lineage (GTDB taxonomy): Bacteria > Hinthialibacterota > Hinthialibacteria > Hinthialibacterales > JAKPRU01 > JAKPRU01. The sequence continues at coordinate 8,385 of JAKPRU010000735.1, forward strand.
CTCACCTCAGAAACGGTTTTCTCGCGATATGTTTGTATCAGTACATCGCGTTCGCAATCTTCCGGAAGTCCCAATTGCGGGGCTGCGTCATTATCGATGTCATCCGCCTTGGTGCCCACAAGAGACAAGGAATTATAGGCTCCGCTGAGAACCAGGAACCGCAGCAGTTTTTCTTCCTGGAGAATCTTGTGGATGTCATCCGTCAATCCCCGCACCATGCTAAAAAGAATCCAAACAAACGGAGATGTGCGGAGATACTCGCGCGTGACTTCCACACGCGCCTCATTGGGATCGTTCAACCCTGGCAAATCGACGATTTCAAGTCCTCCTGCCAAGCATGGGTAGGGCCCGCTGATATTGACCTCCTTGACGAGCGGCCAAAGGCAGTTGTCACCATGGACGAGCTGCCGCAACTCCGTCAACATCGGCTTGGCATCCTGAAAGACTTTCATTTGGGAGGGGCCTGCTCGAAATATATCTTTAACTGGTTCCGGCAGTTGATCGTAACTTAGATCCGGCAGATCAGACTCATCCAATGCATTATCCCCAAAAACGGCTTGGGCACGCTTCCGGGCTGCGTCTATCAATCTCTTCGATTCAGCGCGCCCATCACCTCCTTCATCTGTTTCACCCGGCTGCAGCGCTTTGATCAAGCTTTTCAGATCGTTCTCGAACTCCTCCCATGTGCAGAATTTAACCATGATCGAGTACCCGGATTCGGGTGAATGAGTGATAGATGTAACAAAAGATGTACATGGCTGCATCACGCCAACCGGAAGTATTTCTTGACCCAGAACCGCATTCAGGAACGTGGATTTCCCGGCTCCCGTTGTCCCCACCAAGGCGATACGTAGCTGATCAGGTTTGTCGATCCGATAGCGGATCAACTCCAGTTCTTTTCCCCAGGAATCTGTTTCCAGTGGATACGCCGGCCGCGCGAAAGGCTCCACCTTGTTAACGAACCAATGGTGGAATGCCTCCACTTCTTCTTTGGCGTTCTTTAGAATTTCTTCCGGATTCATATTTTGCTACCTCGTTAGCAGGGAGCGGTGGCTCGTTGAAGCAGTTCCGCGAAATCATAATTCACACTGGTCACACCGAAGTCCGGCTCCCGCCGGAAGGGCTGCCGCACATAGTGGACTTTGTAAGCCTCGCCATCCAGAAACTCTACAATGGCCAGGATGAAATCGTCGGGCTTGTTAAGCGAGTACAGGATTTCGTTTTTCGTGACGGTGATTGATCCTGCGCCCGAAACACGCCCCTTCACCTCCAGGAAGCGCAACCGGCCGGTTTGGGGATCGAGACTTTCAATGTCATATCCGAGTTTTTCTTGCTCACGGTCTCGGGGCACAAATCCCAATTGACGTTCCAATTCCATCACCACGGCCCGGGCCCGCGCCGATGATGCCTGTGTGTCGATCGGAAGGGAAAGAGCAGGCCCTATGTCCCGGCCGGTAATCCGTGCGATCAAACCAATGGGGATGACCACAAATCCTCCCAACACGGCCGGCGGCATCGCGGATATTTGGGATTCACGATCGAGCTGTTCCAACCGCTTTTGCAACCGCCCCTGCAGTTCATCCGCGCGTCGGCGGGCTTCCTGCGAGTTGAGACGCGCGTTGGATCTACCGGCTTGCTCCTGAAGCCGCAGCTCCACCGACCGATGATCCCAGTAGCTGATTTCTTTGGTCAAGCGGTCTTTGACTGCCGCTCGTGTTTTATTGATCAACTCCAGACGCCGATTCCGCACCTCTTCCAAGTGCGCCGGAACCACCTCGGTAATCGCGTGAGCCAGCGCTTTTTGTTCCAATTCGCGGGTGATCCAGGCACACTCGGGGAGGGAGAGAAGCGTATCAATATCCGGTTCATCCTCTTTTAAGGGCCGGAAATCGAGATAAGGCGCATAATGGAGATGATGGGTATTCCCTTCGTTATCCAACTCAACATAGAGCATTTGCTTTGAAATGACACGGTGCTCACTGTTTCTCGTGGCGCTCGCGTCCTGGATGGCATGCTCCATGTAGAAAAGGATTCGCGGCATGATTCCGGTATCACGCTCGTCAACCAAAATTGTGCCCCGCCGCAATAGATCACGCTGGCGTTCCAGAGTCAGATCGATCAAGGCGTCGAGGAGAGGGTGCCCCGGACAGACAAAGGCCGCCATAGGTTGATTCGGCGGCGCGACAAGATCCTTTTCGAAAGCGATGCGTTCATAGCGGGGAAGTACCGGCTCACCGACACCGATTAAGCGGTCCCGGTTACGGATTGGGCCAGGAACTTGCGTTACTTCATAACGCCGGGATTCGCGTTGCTTGAGGTGACCACCATGCTGTTTGAAGGCTTCCAGGAAAAATGACTCGATATAGTGCGGTTGCAGGCGGCGCGCTTCAGCCCGTTCCATCTCCTCGCGCACCCGGGCGACGCGGCTTACATCCATCGAATCATGAGCCAAAGCGCATTCCTCCAGCAGGTCTTGGATTTTCGGCCGGTCGATCGCGTTCTCAATAACCTGATTCAGGCGGGCGCGGACCTCAGGCCGTTCACCGTAACGAATGGCTTCGATCAACAAATCACGCAAGGGGCGGCCTTCAAATTGAATTTTGCCCAGGACATCGAACACCTGACCGCCGAGCGCAGCCCGGGCCTGCTCCAATTTTTCCAGCAGTTTGCGATACACGTCTCCCTCGCGGGTCTCTTCCGCCACCAGATTCCACAAGTGGCATACTTCCGTCTGCCCGATACGATGAATCCGGCCAAAGCGTTGTTCGATACGGTTGGGATTCCAGGGCAAGTCGTAGTTCACCATCAAATGGGCCCGTTGAAGATTGATACCCTCTCCCGCCGCGTCGGTCGCCAACAAAACCTGAACGGTGGGATCGTGTTTGAAGGTCTCCTGGGCTTTCAGGCGCTCTTCCCGCCCCATGCCTCCGTGGATCACCACAATGGCTTGCTCCCGTCCTAGCAGCGTGATGATCCGGGCTTTAAGATAATTCAACGTATCCCGGTGTTCAGTGAAAATTACCAATTTCTGGGATGGGGATGACATCGGTCGCGGGCGGACAGGCTCAACCTCTCTATTGGTTGCTTTCTCCGTATCATGTTGATTCGTTGACGTAGTTGATGTGAATATTTCACTTAACAGATTCGCCAATTCCCGCCATTTTTTGTCCTCGCCGTTTCTGCGAACCTCGAGAGCCAACGACTCCAGCCTCTTCAGGGTTTGGATCTCCGCCTTCAGTTCGGTGATCGTTCGGGCAGCCGTGGCTTGATCAAGGACCTCTCCTTCGACTTCCTCGACTTCGTTGTCGGGCGCTTCATCCAGATCTTCAAGGTCATCCGCATCCAGAACCGGCCCTAGCACTGTAATGCTCGATCCGGCTTCAGCCCCTCGATGCAGGAGTTCCAATTCCCGCAACCGGCTTTCAAGGCGTTCCCGGCGGCGGCGCAAGGATTGATAAATCGCCTCGGGGGATGAGGCCAGACGCCGCTGGAGAATCGTAAGCGCAAAGCCCACCGTCCCAGCGCGCTTGTCGTTCTGCAGCGCCTCGGCGCGGTTGAACTCCTCCCGCACATAGTTGGTGACTTCCTTGTAGAGGTACGCTTCACCGTCGGATAGTTTGTACGGAACGGTATAAGCAATCCGCTCCGGGAATAGCCGCTTGCCATCGAACTTCAACAGGCCTTCCTTGATCATCCGGCGCATCAAATCCGAGGTATCCACCGCATGGACGCCATCCCGGAATCGCCCCTCAAAACGGTCGCCATCCAACAACGCCAGGAATAGTTGAAAATCTTCCTCTTTTCCGTTGTGTGGCGTCGCGGTCATCAACAAGAAGTGCCGCGTCAAGGTGGCGAGCAATTGGCCAAGCTTGTAACGTTTGGTGTACTTGATCTCTCCCCCGAAGAAAGTCGCGGAGAGTTTGTGCGCCTCATCGCAGACAATAAAATCCCATCGACTCTCCGGCGCTTGTAACTTTCTTTGGACATCCTCATTCCGCGCGAGCTTATCCAGTCTGGCTATGACCAAATTGGTTTCCAGAAACCAATTTCCGGTCCGTGCCGCCTCCAGTTTATCGTTGGTCAGAATATCAAAGGGAAGATGAAAACGACGGTATAGTTCATCCTGCCACTGTTCCGCCAGACTCCCGGGGCAAACCACCAGGCACCGCTGTAAGTCCCCCCGCACAATCAACTCCTTGATCAGCAGTCCTGCCATGATAGTCTTACCCGCACCGGGATCGTCGGCCAGCAGGAAACGCAATGGTTGGCGCGGGAGCATCACTTCATAAACCGCGGTGATTTGGTGAGGCAGGGGATCAACATCCGATGTATGCACCGCCAGCACTGGATCAAACAGGTGAGCCAGCCGTATGCGGTGCGCTTCGGAGACCAACCGGAACAAATGGCCATCTCCATCAAAACTCCAAGGACGGCCCTTTTCGACGATCTCCAGACGGGGCTCGTCATTGCGATAGATCAACTCATTGGCCACCCGTCCGGATGGATCCCTGTACGTCAGTTCAATCGCTTGGGTTCCAAACCACTGAACACACACAACAGTCACCAGGGCGTCAGGAAGAATGCCCCGTATAATGGAATTCGGTTGGATATCTTCAAGTCTGAGCATGGTTAAATCCTTTGGCATTTATATCAATACATAGCGAGTTAACAATTCGTCATCTATATTGATTTCCACACTTTCCTCCTTAAAAATCATTGGTTATGACCACCGGTTTCACTAACGCAATCCCCTATTAACCTCTTCTGAGTCTGTGTTATGGAATCAAGGAACGCACAAGCCGAAAGCCTAGGTATCCGAAATCGTCATTGGGACTGAGAAGAAAGCGATTTGCTGAACGACAGGATCTGGCGTCATAGTAACAACACCCGCCTCGTCCAACCAAGTATGTGCCAGTGTCTACCCCTGTAGGATCTGCCTGGGGGCTAGAAGGATATT
>JAKPRU010000739.1 GCA_029557025.1 Candidatus Omnitrophota bacterium
ACGAACGAGTTTTTCCAGATGGAGCGCCATCTCATCGGGCCGGCCGGGGGTAAAGTGAAAGCCGGTTTCGCCATCGACAACGGATTCTGCAAGCCCGCCGGTTCGACTGGCCACAACCGGCAATCCGATGGCCATGCCCTCCACAGCAGTCAGGCCGAACGGTTCGATCCAGGTTGAAGGGACCGCAACGATGTCCATTTGACAATACAATTCGGGCAGATCCTTGTAAGCGATCCAATGGTGGTTGATCGCCCACGGTTCATAGCCCGGCATATCCATTGCGGCCGTATAGTGGACCTCCACATTCAGTCCTTTGGATCGAAGGCGGATCGCAGCTTGACGAAGGACCTCCAGGCCCTTGAGCGGATCATTGGCTCTTCCGGGCAGGAAAATCTTCACGGGACGGTCCGGCGAACCATCGGCAATCGAACGGAACTCTCCCGGCTGGAAGTGCTCGATATCCACACCGCCCTGAATTACCCGCACATTTCTTGTGTACGGCTGTAACAGAGAGGCAATGAATCGGTTGTAAACCACGGCACAGGCCAGCTGTCCGAGGTTCTCGCGGAGTTGCTGCCAATAAGCATGGGTGAAGGCACTGGATGCAATGATTTCCTGGGAGAAATGAAGATTCGGGTGTCGTTCCGGCCAATGGCTCAAAATCTGAAAAGCACGAACCCACGCCGGAATCCGTCGAAACCAGCATCGCTTGCATTCATCCGGGGCTGTCAGAAATCCCCGGTCGCAAACCCGATTCTCGTGATAGCGATAATAGTGGAGGTTGGCACACAGGATCTCATAGGAATAGAAGCGGAGAATGGTTCGTTCCGGTCGCAGGATATCCATCAAGTGTGCTTTCATGGCATAGCCATCGGCAAGAAACAGCAAGTCCGGTCGGTATTCCCGGATCAAGGCTGCGAACCGGCTTTTGACTGTCGCGAAATTGAATGTCAGGCGGTTGAACGGGACAAGGGTTAATGGGACAGGCAAGTCGCCTGTGATCTTTCCGCGGGGATAATAGGCCTGAAAATCCGGAACGAACAATCGGACATCGATCCCCTGTGCCTGAAGGCCCAGCATGACATTCAGTGTGTCGATCCAACAACCTCCGGCAGGGGGCCAGTTGAATGTCAGGTCGATAAAAGCAATTCTTGGCACGGAGTCGATCACGATGGCCTGGCCGCCACCAGAGAAGCGGCGGGACTATAAGAAGGTGCATACACAACCCGGCCGGCCACGATGGTAGCCTCTACACGACCGGTGACTTTCCAGCCGCTGAAGGGGGTGCTGTGTCCTTTGCTGAAAAAGAGATTCGGATCGATCTGGGATTCTCCTGTGGGATTCCACAAGGTGAGGTCGGCAATCATACCCGGCTCAAGTTTTCCGGCGGGGAGTTTGAGAATCTCGCAGGGAGCCACGGTCATTCGTCGGATCAGGTCCAGGGGATTCAATCCTTGCTGGGGCAGATAGCTCATCATCAGGGGAAGTGTGGTTTCCAGTCCGACAATACCAAACGGGGCCAAGTCGAACTCCTGGGATTTCTCACCCCGTGTGTGCGGAGCATGATCGCTGGCGATGGCATCGATGGTTCCATCCCGCAGCCCTTCGAGCAGAGCCTGGCAGTCCTCTTCCGTTCGAAGCGGCGGATTCATCTTGGCGTTTGTGTTATATCCCTCCACCGCTTTGTCGGTCAGAAGCAGATAGTGCATGGCGGTTTCAGCGGTCACTTTGACGCCGCGTTTTTTATAGGTACGGATCAGGTCCACGGATTCAGCGCAGCTGACATGAGCGATATGCAGGCGCGCGCCGGTGCATTTCGCGAGAAGGATATCACGAGAGACCATGACTGTTTCGGCCTCCGCCGGAATTCCCGGGAGACCGATAAACGTGGAGGTTTGCCCTTCGTTCATTACACCGCCCTGGGAGAGATTGTGGTCTTCGCAATGCGAGATGATGGGCACGTCGAAGATGGTGGAGTATTCCATAGCGCGACGAAACAGCTGCGCATCCATGACGCCTTTTCCATCATCCGAAAGGGCCACCGCACCCGCAAGAACAATCTCTCCGATATCGGAGATTTCTTTTCCTTCGAGGCCCATGCTGACACTGCCGACCGGATGGACATGGACACAGCCCTCGCTTTTGGATCGCTCGACGACAAACTCGATGCCGGTTTTGTTATCGAGAACCGGAATGGTATTGGCCATGGTCACGACGCGTGTGACCCCACCGGCGGCGGCGGCGCGTGTACCGGTGGCAAACGTTTCTTTGGAATCCTGGCCCGGCTGACGAAGATGAACGTGCATATCGACCAGGCCGGGAAACAGCCAGAGGTTCTGGGCATCGATTTCTTCGGCAACCTTGGAAGAAACCGACTTGCCGATCTTTTCAATCACTCCGTTTTCGACAAGGACCGACCCTGTTTCGTCCTTCCCGGAGGCCGGGTCCAGGATACGCGCATTTTTGATCAAGATCACATTGTCATCCACCATGGCGATCCTACTCAATCACTCCGAAGAGAATTCAGGATTCGGCTTCCCACAAAAACGAGGAAGCGCCTTCTTCCGTCGAGCGTTCCCGTTGGCCGGTTACGAGGAGATACAGAACAGCCATTCGAACGGCGATACCGTTAGTTACCTGTTCCAGGATGACTGAAGAAGGGCTATCGGCGACTTCCGAGCTGATTTCCACGCCCCGGTTGATCGGCCCCGGATGCATAATGAGGACACCGGGCTTGGCGTTGGCAAGCCGTTCGGAACTCATCCCGTACAGGCGATTATATTCACGGAGATTCGGGAAGAAATTCGCGGTCATGCGTTCCTTCTGGATACGAAGAAGGTTGATGACATCCACACCGTCGATGGCTTTGTCGAAATCGGTATAAACTTCGATGCCGAGGTCCCGGACATATTTCGGAATCAGCGTGGGCGGACCGACCATGCGGACCTTTGCGCCCAGGGTGAGTAGCCCCCACATATTGGACCGGGCCACTCGGCTGTGAAGGATATCCCCGGCGATGGTGACGGTCAGCCCTTGGATTTGTCCTTTGTGTTCCCGGATGGTAAACAGGTCTAACAGGCCTTGGGTGGGGTGTTCATTGATTCCATCGCCTGCGTTGATGATGGAGATGTTGAGATTCTCGGCGAGAAGATGGGGAGCGCCGGAAGAAGAATGGCGCATGATGATGATATCCGCACCCATCACGCGGAGAGTGTGTGCGGTGTCCAGAAGACTTTCGCCTTTGACAACGCTGCTGGTGGTTGTGGAAATGCTGACGGTGTCGGCGCTGAGACGTTTTGCGGCCAGTTCAAAAGAAGTCCGTGTCCGCGTACTGGGTTCATAGAACAGGTTGACCACAATCTTGCCGCGCAGGGTGGGGACTTTTTTGACCTTGCGGCTGTGTACTTCTTTCATGGCGCGGGCGGTGTCGAGAATGAGTTCGATGGTTTCGCGCGGTATTCCGCGAAGACCCAGGAGGTGTTTGTATGGGAATCTTGTCGTCATTCGTTCGACCTGTTGATAGAAACGTGGGAGTGTGCGTGATTTGCTGTTTGATCGCCGAAGGAAAAACTCCCCACCCCGGACCGAGAAGAAACGCCTCCCCGGCCCTCTCCGTAACCCGGGAAGAAAGCGGGCCCCGGAGCGAGAAGAAACCCCACCGCCGCCCTCCCCGTAAACGGGGAGGGAGAAAAATTCACCCTGTTGCCCCAAATATCTTCCCCCCGTTTACAGGGGGATTGAGGGGGGTAATCCGCGATCGGCAATCCGCAATCCGCGATCATCTGAGGGTTTCCTTAATCGGTATGAGAAACCAGAAAGACCCCATCCTCTCCATCCATCTCTCTCAGTCTTACATCAATTCGCTCGTCGCTGCGTGTTTTGACTTCCCGGCCCACGTAATCGGGTCGAATTGGGAGTTCGCGATGTCCGCGATCGATCAGAACGACCAGTTCCACCCGTTGAGGACGCCCGAGATCGAACAGGCCGTTGAGCGCGGCGCGAATGGTTCTGCCGGTATACAGGACATCATCCACAAGGATGATACGACGTTCATCGACATTGAAGTCGACATCGGTACTCCGAAGTTCCCGGATACTGTCGCTGATTTCAACATCATCACGATACAGGCCGATATCGAGTGCGCCGTTATCCAACGGGGTGCCGAGGATATCCTCCAGGATGCGTTTGAGCCGGGTTGCAAGGATATCCCCACGAGTCTTCAGTCCGACAAGCGCTGGGGGGGTCTGAACGGAGGATTTTTCCGCGATTTCGTGAGCGACTCGATGCAGTGTGCGATCGATATCCTCGCACGACATTACAAGCGTTCTCTTGACATTCATTCGGTTTCCAGTCCTTTGATCCAGTCGATCGCGCGCAAAAATTCCTGGGGAGGATCCGTCTGGAAAGTCATCATGTCATTGGAGACAGGATGTGTGAAGCCCACGCTCCTTGCATGGAGGAGAATGCCCGGATACTCGTGAAGAAGGTCAATCCATTGTCCTTTGAGTTGGGAGTTTCGGAATCCATACATTCGGTCCTTGAGGATGGGGAAGCCGATATGCCGCAGATGGACGCGAATCTGGTGAGTGCGTCCTGTACGAGGATGAACCTCCAGCCAGGCAACATCGGCCCGCGATTTCAGCAGGGTCCACTCTGTAACAGCGGGTTTCCCTTCGGGGCGCACAGCATACCGTTTGGGATTCCCGGGATGGCGCCCGATGGGAGCATCCACTGTGCCGGAATTGACCTTGGGAACACCGTGCACCATCGCCCAATAGGTTTTTTGAATTGCGCGGGCTTTGAATTGATCCTGAAGCGCCCGATGCGTACTGTCCTGCTTGGCGACGATGAGAAGACCGGATGTTTCCCTGTCCAGGCGATGAACAATGCCGGGCCGCGTAACTCCACCGATCACCGAAAGGGAGCCGAAACGGTGCAGAAGCGCATTGACCAGAGTCCCGGAACGAATGGACCCGGTGGGATGGACGATCAATCCGGGAGGTTTGTCGATGATGGCCAGAAAATCATCTTCATACAGAATCGTAAGGGGAATGTCTTCCGGTTCTACCTTGGTGGGTTGGGGAGGCGGAATTCGAACAACCACCACATCGCCGGGCTGGACAGAACGGCTGGGTTTCAGAACAACGATCCCATTGAGGGTAACGGCGGCGTTGCGAAGAAGGGTTTGCGCCCGTTGGCGTGAAAGATCCGGGATTTGTGCGCTGATCACCTGGTCAATGCGTTGCCCTTGGCAGGTGTCCGAGACGGAAAAAGTCCGGAATTCCTCCAGCGATGAGAGAGCCGCCGTACGAATTTTTTCCGCGTCCGGCAAAGGCATTCTCCTTATTTTGAAATTCCACCCCGAATATAATACTATCTCAACACAACATCACAATCGAACCGTTCAAGGGGGTCTGAGACCATGGGATGGAAATACACAAAGGAGATTCGGCTTGAGAAGCCTTTTCAACCGGACCCGAAGAATCAACCGTCGGTCTGGGCCGTTTCATTTGTAATTCAGACAAAAGAGAACCGAGGGCAAGGCACGCTCGATTCGGGGACTGTGCAGTACGATGTACGGAAGGGCCGGATTGTTTTCTCCGATTTTCACGATCACGACTTGCATAATCAAGTTCGATTCAGTATCCACAAGGCCGTGGCGGCGCTGAAAGCAAAGAAATAGGCAAATAGCAGGCGAAATAGGCAAAGAACACAGGCGAAATAGGCAAATGACAGGCGAAATAGGCAAAGAACAGGCGAAATAGGCAAATAACACAGGCGAAATAGGCAAGGAACAGGCGAAATAGGC
>JAKPRU010000743.1 GCA_029557025.1 Candidatus Omnitrophota bacterium
CAAATCCGACAAGGTGCGGTGACGTCGGATTCGAAACATCAAGAATGTGGAGGCCGCCAGACTCTTCGGCATCAGGCATTACGGCCACATGTACATAGTCGCCTCGTGCTTCCACCGCAACGGGGTATCCGCCCGTATCATAGACTCCGACAGTAAACGGATGTGGCGAGTCCTGAACATCCAAGACAAAGAGGGATTTCGGTGGAGCGGCAACATAAGCATAATGTCCGTTCACTGACATGTCGCGCACTTTTACAAGGGATGGTCTCTCAGCAAGAGATATCGGATTTGCCGGATCGCTCACGTCTGCGATACGCAGCCCACAATCTCGATCCGCGATAAGAACCGTTTTGTCTTGGACGGTCAGCCGATTGGCGTGCCCCGAGGTTTCGAGCAACCCTTCGCTGAAAGGACTCAATGGGTGTGATACGTCAACTATATGCAATCCTCCGAATGCGTCCGCGACATAGACTCTGTTATCCGCGAATTGTACATCAAAGGCCTGTCCGGGAGTCGCATAGGAACCGACTTCAATGGGATTCCGTTTATCGGCAATATTGAGAATTCGCACTCCTGTCCACTCATCCGCAATATAGGCGTATTCACCGGATACGCATACGCCATGCGCATACCCCGGAGTATTAAATGATCCTATCGCCACAGGATTCTCAATATTGGAGATATCAATGATTTGCAGCCCCGAACCGGCACAGGCCAAATAGACAATCTCCCCAACAACCTCAACATCGAATGTGTATCCGAAGGGCGCAACATGCGCAACCTCTCTGAGTACGACTGGATTTGACGCGTCAACGATACTCAGACCGCCCCATCCATACGCAACAAAAACATATTGCCCACTCGCAGCGACTTTCTCCGCATAGCCTCGGGTATGAAAGGAGCTGAGAATTTTCGGACAAGCCGGATCGGAGACGTCAACCGCCATCAATCCGTGATGCCCTGCGGCAACATAAGCCGTCTCTCCGGAAACGGCGACACCATTTGCGTAAGCCTCAAAGGGAATCGTAACTCCCACATCCCTTGGATGCGCAGGATCGGAAATGTCAATGATGACCAGGCGCATACCTTCACACAGGTATGCGTAATCCCCCCCCCCACAGCGACATCGGAAACCGGCCCGCCGATCTGGCCGATCAACTTCAATCCTGGCGAGTCGTTGTCTGCAGATGGGTAGTCAATTGAAGTCTTGGCCGGGTGAATTCCCGAATCTGCGGAATGTGTGACAATAGGAATTGAGAATAAGAACACGTATAAAAAAAGGTTCACGCTGCAAAATTGCACGGATTTCATAGAATTCCCCTTTCTGTGGAAACCGATTCATTTTCAACCTCCGTTTCTACACTAATTTCTCATAGGAGGTTGTCCCAGGGAATGTTGGCACAAAGGGTGAAGGATCGTGAACGCCAAGGCTTCTTCTGCACTGTTTGCCGTCCAGAGTGTATCTGACCCAGTAGGTGTCGTGACGCTTGAAAAGATGAAGACGCATGACACTGCTTTTGGGCGCATAAAGTTGAATGATTCCGCATACGGTTTAGCACAAAATCCGCACAGATTCAAATATATGGAGTTATATGGAGTCGAGTGAAGGGAGAGGATTGAAATTAAGATATTGAATTTATTGAACTTAGTTTGTGGAGCTGAGGGGGATCGAACCCCTGACCTCTTGAATGCCATTCAAGCGCTCTCCCAGCTGAGCTACAGCCCCGAAATGCATTGATTGTATTTTATACCTGATCTTCATTCCCCAATCAACCCAAATCCACACTCCGCAATCTACAACTGACGAAGTGTCATGGGCAAAGAGAGGCATTCCCGTGGTTGTCGCGATAAATCCACCCCGGACTCAGCAAGCCATTTGAAAGGTCATACCAGATCTCATGCACGGGCCGGATTTCGCCGTCAGCATCAGCGAAAAAGGCGCGAAAGGTGGGTTCCAATGTGTCCAATTCGGGCAAAATCGGTCCGGCCGGTCCCGCACAAAGCACCGCGGCCAACACCGTCGCCTGCCGGATCACCCCTGTCGCAACCCAGTAACCGGCGAATGGATCGCCAGACCGCCGGAATGGAGGTTTTGGGGCCGAGTGGATATACGCCACGGGAGAAGTCAAGGCAGCAAGACCAAGCGGAAGCGCAAAGCCGATTTTTTCGATTTCCCCACGGGTATCGGCAGATAAGGAAGCAGGCACCGGAAAAGCCCCATGATCCGCATAGTAGGCCGTGAGGGCGTCAAGAATGACCGTGCAGTTGCGCTGTGTCTCATTGACCCCACGCCGGATTCTTTTCTCCAGCCACCACGGGACGCCCACGCAAACCAGGAGAATCGCAACGGCCAGAAACAGGCCCGTCTCTGAAGTAACCCGTGGCCGTGTATTGGTGGGGACATTTCGCGGCACGATGGTCTTGGGAGCGACTGGGAAAGGTCGATCACGATGAACCGGATTTTCCCAAAATCGCCCGCACTTCCTCTACTTTCTCCCAGGCCTTCCCGGACAGAAGACTTTCCTCCGCCTGGCGAACGCCGCTCCGGAGATCCGGTGCGACTTCCGCGGTCCAGAGAACGGCCCCGGCGTTCAATAATACCGCGTCCCGTTTCGGTCCGGTGTCGTGATTCTGCAGGATCGATTTCGCGATGGCGGCATTCACCTCGCGGTCCCCCCCCAGAAGTTCCGTGCGGGAGCAGCGTGAAACCCCGCCGTCTTCCGGGCTGATGGTCAGGTCTTTCAATTCGGAGCCATCCCATAGAACCGCCTGGGAATCCGCCGATAAGGTCAGTTCATCCAGCCCGTCCAGCCCGTGCACTACCAAGCACCGCCTGGCGCCCAACTCGGCAAACACTTGGGCATAAAGACTCAGATATTTCTTGTCGCTGATCCCGACCAACTGATGTGTCGCACCCGCCGGGTTGGTCAGGGGTCCGAGGAAATTAAATATCGTGCGAATACCAAGTGTAGACCTGACCGGAGCGACATACCGCATGGCGGGGTGCATCGAGCGCGCGAACAGGACCGTGAAGCCGGTTTCCTCAAGACATTGGGTCACCTGTTCCGGTGTGGCTTCCAGGTTCAGCCCCAGCCCCTCGAGCAGGTCGGCGCTGCCGCAGCGGCTGCTGGCGGACCGATTGCAGTGCTTGGCAACCACCACACCGCAGGCAGCAACAACAAACGCGCTCACTGTCGAGATGTTGAATGTTCCACTGTGGTCTCCACCCGTGCCGCAAGTGTCTACAATGCTTTCGTGACGGCTGCGGATCTGCACTGCTTTCTCACGCATGGCCCGTGCCGCGCCGGTGATCTCCTCCGCCGTTTCCCCCTTGCAGCGCAACCCCATCAGCACCGCTGCGGTCTGCATGGTGTCCAATTGGCCCGACATCATGTCCGACATCAACTCGGAAGTCTCTGCGGCCGACAAATCCGCTTTTTGTGCAAGCTTGTTCAGTATCGAGGGGATATCCATCGCCTTTCCTTCCCGCACCATGTTCTTCAAAAAAACCCTAACACCCTTCCGACGCCTCCGTCAATTCAGGATGGCGTGATGCTTCTCGCGGTCTCGACCAGGGCTTGGAAATTCGCGAGGGGCACACGGTTGCCGAGTTCCGTAGTCGAGCCGATCCACAGCCCGCCACCCCGCCCGCAAATCCGAATGACCTTCTCCACCTCTTGCCGGACCTCCTCCTCGGAACCGAATACCAGCAGATTGCTGACATCCACTCCACCCGCGAGAAAAATCCGTTTGCCGTATTTTTGCTTCACCTTATAGATATCGTAATTTGCACACAACTCAAGCGGATTCACACCGTCAATTCCCGCAGCGATCAGGTCATCCAGAATCTCGCTCAGATCGCCGTCCGAGTGAAAGAGGCATCGGACACCATGACTTTTCCAGGCCCTCTGAATCCGCGCCAGCCGGGGAATGAATTCTCGACGAAGAAGTTCCGGGCTGAACATCAGGCCCGACTTGCAGGCAATATCGGAAAAAGTCAGCACGGCCGGGGAAAGGTCCGGGTCTGCAATAGCCTGAATGCGTCGCAGTTCTTTTTCACAGAGCGCCTCCAGCCAAGTCGAAATCAAATCGGGTTTTTCGTGAATCAAGACGGAAAAATGCTCCCAGCCGACATTGTGATAGGCCGGATCGAATCCTGGACTGCTGGGGTCATGCAGTACAACCAGTCCCGGCGCAAGTCGTTCATAGCGGCGGTATCGGGCGCGGTATTCATGGATGTATGTTTTCGACGGCTGCCAGCGCTCGCAGTAACGGGTATAACGCTTCACCCACTCGACGGCATCCGGCATCTGCCGAACCGGATGATACTCCACCCATTCGGTCCAGCGTTCCTGGCGCATCACCAAGCCTTTCCAGATTCCGCCTTTTACTTCGGAACGTCCGTTTGCCTTCGGTCCTTCCAGATTTCGCGTTGCGTCCAGGCAGGCGGCGGAGGCTTTGCAGGCGATTCGAAATCCGTCTTTTACTGTCAGACGTTCGCCCGCATAGAAACGGATCACGGCATCGTTGCGAAGAAGATCGTAGACCGGAATATGATCCACCGGCTCAAAATTCATCGCGGCGATGATCCGCTCACGGGAAGTCATTTCCGGAAGACGGACCGTCGATCTCTTTGGGAAAACACGTTTGGTTCGATCCATGAAAGCCTGTCCAGGATGTCGCGTTACGCTTGTTCTTGTCAATGAACCGCATTGTATCTCACATCCATCCGTTTGGGAATGAATCAATGGCTTCAATCCGGCTTTCATTGGTGCTAGGCTTCTTGGGTCTGGGTGTCACCAACTCAAGGAGATAAAAAACATGGTCAAGAAACAGCGCAAAGCCTCGGCAGCCAAAGGGCAATATCGTTTCTCGTTCGG